>DAOWKF010000106.1 GCA_030640045.1 Candidatus Omnitrophota bacterium
GAATCCCATCTATGCCTTTTAATATGGTCAATCAGCTTTTCTGGATGAAAAAGAATAGACCTGAAGTTCTTTCAATAGCTAATTTCTTTTTGCCTATCCACGCTATCTTCTACTATTATCTATGCGGGGCAAAGATTGCTGAATGGACATGGCTGAGCACTACCCAGCTTCTTGATCCATATAAGAAGACATGGTCAAAAGAGGTGTTCAAAACCTTTTCTCTCCCTCTTCATCTTATGCCTGAAATAGTTATGCCCGGGACCCGAATAGGAACGCTTCACAGAGAGATAGCTCATGAGATTGGGATAAAACAATTTTCTCTTATAGCCGCTGCCACGCATGACACAGCCTCGGCTTATGCTGCCTGCCCTCTCGAAGATGAAAGAGAGACATTGATTATAAGTTCCGGAACATGGTCTCTGGTAGGAAAACTTATCCCGGGGCCTATTATAAACGATCTTGTATATAAGAACCATTTCACGAATGAAGGCGGGGTGGGGAACATCCGGCTTTTGAAAAACGTTATGGGCACATGGATTATCCAGGAGCTGCGCCGCATCTGGAAGGAGAGAGACGGGAGAGAGATGAGCTGGAATGAGATTGTGGCCATGGCTAAAAAGGCTAAGGCCTTCTATGCCTTTATCGACCCTGACAATACCATTTTCTACAATCCTAAAAATATGGAGGAGGCTATTCAAAGATTTTGTCGTCGTACTCGCCAGGTCGTTCCCAAAGCGCGGGGACAGATTTTAAGGGTAGTTTATGAATGTCTGGCTTTGAAATATGCCCTTGTCAATGAAAGCATAGAAGAAATAACCTCTAAAAAAAATAAAGTTACGCATATTATAGGAGGGGGAGCAAAAAATACACTGCTCAATCAGTTCACCGCCTCTTCTATTGGCCTTCCGGTTCTTGTAGGGCCGGAAGAGGCTACAGCTATCGGGAACATTATTGTCCAGGGAGTTAGCAAGGGATTAGTTAAATCTATTAAAGAAGGCAGGAAACTGATTCGCGCCTCATTCCCTATTAAAAAATTTAATCCCGAGGATCGACAACTCTGGAGAGAGGCGCTATCAGAGTTCAGAAAACTTCTTAGAACGAATAGGTTACGACAGTAAAGAAGCGGTCGTTTCTATCCCATTTTCCAAAGAAGTCATCAGGGTCACCTGTAAACCAATCTAGTCCTGCAGCCATTTTCCAGTTGTCATTAAATTTATGGGTATATTTAGGCTGGAAGAATTGGTCAGCGTCATTAAAACTGTATACTCCGGATAAATCGAATTGATTGGATCCGTTGATCTTTATCATTAATCTTCCATATAAATCATTCCTGAGAGGCCTGGTATATCCTGCATAACTTATATAATCCTCATTGCTTTTATAATTGGTCACTTTTTGACCGGCATATTCCAGGAGTAATCTAGTATCCTCAAACCAGGGAATCTGGCTGCTATCCCATGTATAACCTCCACCGAAGATATATTCAAGATAGTCGTCATCTGCCTGCCCGTCAGTAAAATGCCATGCCCCCTCTCCATGCACCTCTAATTGGCCATAGGTAGTAGAGAATGCCCCGCCTATCTCCTTCATTTTATTAAAGCATGGGATAAAATGTATTTTTGTTGCAGTTTCCCTTTCCCTTACTACAGCCACATTATTGAATCCATCGTAGTAACTAAGGGAAAAATCCCATCCTGCCCTGGTTGTATTTAATCTGATTCCATATTGCATGTTGCGGACTTGTTTAGGAGGAAGTTCTCTTTCCTCGACAGTTGAGATGTCATCACCACTCAGGGATGAACCTGTAGATGAAAGATATGAATTTAACTGTGCTGGTGTATAATTAAAATTAAACTGGTCTCCAGCTATAAGGGCGTCTCCTTCTCCTGACCATCTGTTGTTATCTTCTGGAAGGCGTGATGGAGTAAAAAGAGGGACCAGGACAAAATTTACGCTTGTCTCAGGCCAGGCATAATTAAAAGATGCTGAAACTACTCCTAATTTTCTGAGATCAGGGACATCTGTAAATTCACAAGAGTTTAGATTGTCAAGAGGTTTGTATCCGTCTGCCTTTCCCCAGGTATAGATCCTTTTTCCAATAGAGAAATCGTATTGCTCTCCGGAATACAGGAGATAGGCCTCTTCTATGCTTCCAACATATCTCAGTTTATTCCTTTCGTAAAGACTATCAATGACCCCTTTGCTTAAGTCGTCATTGTCGCAATAGACCTCTGGCGAGACCTTTAAAGAGATATTATCAGTAAAATCATAGTCCATATCGAACGACAGTTTTGACTCAATACGGTTACGTTTGTTATCGTTGTCAGTCTTCCACTTATGGGCAAAGAGCTTTACTTCTTCTTTTCCTTTTATAGATAATTTATCAACTCCCAATTCCATGGCCGCAACATCTACAATAAAAAATGCAGAAATAAAAATAGCCAAAACAACAATTACTAAATTTTTCATTTTTCCCCCTCCTTAATTCCAACCACTATATGTTATCGCCAGAGGCGATTTGCTTGCAATTATATAATTTAATCATAATTTTTTTTATCTGTCAACTATTAAAATTTTTTATCCCGCCATTTCTCTAAGGGACTTCATCTGTTCAGGCGTGCCTATAGTAATAAGGATGTCATTTTCCTTTATTACGGTAGTAGAGCCTGGGTTATAGTGAAAGGACCCGGTCTTCTCATCCCGGACAGCAATAATAATAAGGCCTGTCTTTTCCCCGATCTTTGCCTGAGCCAGGGTGTTGCCGATTAGATCGGATCCCTTTGCAATAGATGCCTCCTCTACCCGGATAGTTGCCCCTTTTCTATAGAGCATTTTATCTAAAAAAGAGACCACAATAGGTCTTAGCATAGTTGAGGCCATGCGCATTCCTCCGATAGCATTTGGAGTTACAACAGAATCTGCACCTGCGCGTCTTAGTTTATGCTCACTATTTTGGTCAATGGCAAGAGATATAATGCGTAGATTTTTATTAAGACCCCGGGCTGTGAGGACCACAAAGAGGTTATCCTTATCAGATGGGAGCGCGCTTATTAAGCCTCTGGCTCGCAATATCCCTGCCTCTTTTAAGACCTCATCTTCGCTTGGATCGCCTTCTAAAAAGAGGACATCCTCTTGTTTTTGCAGTTCCTTAATTTTATCCGAATCATTTTCTATCACAACAAAGGGGTCTTTGGTTTTTATAAGTTCATCAATGATATATTCAGCGCATCCATCAGATCCACACACGATTATCTGTTCATTCATGTCTTCAATCTTTGATTTCATTTTTTTCCTCCTGAAGATATCTGAAAGTTTACCTTCCACTATAAAGGCGACAATTGAACTTAAGGCATAAAGCAGGACTCCTGTGCCTAATAATATCAAAAATATGGTAAATATGCGGCCATTGTCTGAAAGCGGCCGGACCTCCTGAAACCCTACGGTTGTTATCGTTATGACGGTCATATAGAGGGATTCGAGTAGAGACCATTTTTCAATAATCATAAATGCACCGGTGCCGATGGCAAGTACAATAACCAAGGCAGTAATTATCTTTATTAATCTATCCTGAAACATATTTGTAAGTATATCATCTGGAAAAACGATCGTTTTTCCTTGCCTTTTTTGAAGAGGATGGAATTCTTTTCTTTTTCTTTTGCTTGGGGGTAGAGTCCAATTCACTATATTCTTCTACATATTCTTCTGTTGCCCATTCATCATCTGCTTCCTTTTCATCTGCGCTCTCAGTTTCTGCTTTCTCTATTTTTTTCCCTGTAGGGACAAGGAAGATCTCACCGGTTTCTGTTTGGTCTATCCTAAATTCTGTGTTTCCTATTATTATAGTCTCACCGGCTTTAGGTTCCTCAAACCCAGACCCTTTTGATGTCTCATCAAACGGAAGAGACACATCAGGCTTTGATGTTTCTGGCGGCCGTTCTGGAACAACATGCCCTGATTTATCTCCTGCCCAACTCAAGGAGACTAAAAATATACCTCCAATCAAAACCACCAATAGATTTTTAATCATATCTCATTTCTCCTCTTCATCATTATATACTATTTTTTACCTTTATACAAATAATTTGACAGATATAATTTTGGATTATATAATAATCCCATGCAAACTGTCTACGCTGATAATAATTCTACAACCGAGATTGCTCCGGAAGTGCTGGAGGCAATGCTGCCTTTTCTTAAAGAGTCTTATGGAAATCCCTCCAGCATGCATACCTTTGGCGGAGAGATCCACCATCATATTGAAGAGGCCAGGGAGCGTGTTGCAGCACTTATTGGGGCAGAACCGCAGGAGATTGTATTTACGTCCTGCGGTACCGAGAGCGATAATACCGCTATCAGGGGCACGATTGAGGCCTATCCAAGGAAAAGACATATTATCACCACCCGCGTAGAGCACCCGGCGGTCAAAAATGTCTGCCGGTATCTCTCTTCGCGTGGATACAAGGTGACAGAGCTTGATGTCAATGGAGAGGGGCTTCTTGACGTGGAAGAACTTAAGAAGGTCTTAAGTGACGATACAGCGTTGGTCAGCACCATGTATGCCAATAACGAGACCGGGGTCATTTTTCCAATCGAAGAGATAAGCGGGATCGTTAAGGAAAAAGGCATTCCTTTCCACGCAGATTCTGTCCAGGCTGTTGGTAAGATAGCTATTGATTTAAAAAAGACACCGATTGACCTGCTTTCTCTCTCCGGGCATAAACTCCATGCCCCAAAGGGAGTAGGGGCGCTTTACATAAGACACGGGACAAAATTTACTCCTTTTATAATAGGCGGGCACCAGGAGAGTGGTAGACGGGGAGGCACTGAAAATGTCGCCTCGATTGTCGGGCTGGGCAAGGCCTCGGAACTTGCCTGTAAATTTAGAGACGAAGAAAATGTCATAATAAAGAAGATGCGGGACCGGTTAGAAAAGGGAATTTTAAAACAGGTTCCTCATTGTCGTGTAAACGGACACCCTGAGAAAAGGCTTTCTAATACCACAAATATCAGTTTTGAATATGTAGAAGGTGAGGCGATACTTCTCTCTTTGAGTGAGGTTGGTATCTGCGCCTCATCCGGTTCAGCCTGCACATCGGGTTCTTTAGAGCCTTCATATGTGCTCAGGGCAATGGGTGTCCCTTTTACTGCAATTAATGGCTCAGTTCGTTTTAGCCTCTCCCGCTATAATAGCGAGAAAGATATAGACTATATCATTGCCCGGACCAAGGTTATCATAGAGAGACTTCGCGTTATTTCTCCGTTTGGAGCTAAATAATATTTTTCTATGAAAATTATCCGCAGTGTCCGGGCCATGGGAAAGGAAATAAAGCGCCTTAAAAAAAATGGAAAAATCATCGGTCTTGTCCCTACCATGGGTTATCTCCATAAAGGGCATATCTCTCTTCTCAATAGAGGGAGAAAGGAGAATGATATCCTCATCATGAGTATATTTGTAAATCCCATTCAATTCGGACCCGAAGAGGACATTAAAAGATACCCCCGGGATATACAACGGGATAAGGCGATAGCTGTAAGAGAAAAGGTGGATATAATATTTTATCCTCGCGCAAGAGATATGTATCCTTCAGAATTCCGCACATATGTGGATGTAGAGAGAGTGACAGAAGGTCTATGCGGGGGGAGGCGGCCCGGACATTTTCGCGGAGTAGCAACAGTTGTAGCAAAGCTTTTTAATATAGTAATGCCGGATAGAGCTTACTTTGGACAGAAAGATGCGCAGCAGGCTATAGTTATAAGGAAGATGGTCAAAGACCTGAATATGCCGGTAAAGATAAAGACCATGCCGATTGTCAGAGAAAAAGACGGGATGGCTATAAGTTCGCGCAATAAATATTTAGATAATAAAGAAAGACGGGCAGGCCTGGTTCTTTCCCAATCGCTTAAGGAAGCAAAAGATTTAGTTAAAAGAGGGATAAAGGATGTATCTATTATCAAAAGAAAAGTAACTGAGCTGATTAGAACTGAAAAACCGGCGTGTATAGATTATGTAGAGATTGTAGATAAAGAAAAGTTGGAAAGGCTTAAATATATAAAAAAAGGGCATACCTTAATAGCCTTAGCTGTCTATATCAATAAGACAAGACTCATTGATAATATAACTTTATAGGAGGAGAAAATTATGCTTAGATATATGTGTAAGTCCAAGATCCATCGCGCAACTATAACTCAAGCCAATCTCAAATACATGGGGAGCATCACCATAGATAGTCGTTTATTAAAGGCTGCGGATATACTGCCTAATGAACGCGTACAGGTTTTGAATCTCAACAACGGCACCCGTCTTGAGACATATGCCATGGAAGGCAAGGCCGGGACAGGTATAATATGTCTAAATGGTCCGGCTGCGCGCTCAGGCGAAGTAGGGGATGAGATAATCATCGTCTCCTACGGTCTTTTTAGTAAAAAAGAATTTAAAAAATATAAATCCAAAATTATTTTTGTAAATAAAAAAAATAAAAGGAGGTAATTTGAAGATAGGCATAATTGGTTGCGGCACTATTGGCAGAGAGATAGCCACGGCTATAGACAAGGGGACAATAGAAATGGAGCTTATTGGTCTATGTGATATAGTTCCCTCTCAAGCAGAATCGCTAAAGAAGGATTTAAAAAACTTTTCTCCGGCGGTTTTAGAAAAAGAAAAACTTGTTGAGATATGCGACCTTGTAGCTGAGTCTGCTTCAAAGGATGTTGTCCCGGAGCTCCTTGGCCTCTGTATTGAAAAAGGGTGCGATATCCTCATTATGAGTATGGGCGGATTATTAGGCCAGGGGGATTTAATTAAACAGGCCCAGAAAAAGATTGCGATATACCGTCCTTCCGGCGCATTAGCCGGACTTGACGCGATAAAGGCGGCTAATATCGCAAATATAAAATCTGTCCGCCTTACTACTACTAAACCGCCGAAAGGCCTTGAAGGCGCTCCTTATATAAAAGAGCATGGAGTAACCCTGAAAGATATAAAAGAAAAAAAGACCATCTTTGAAGGCTCGGCATCCGGGGCAATTAAAGGGTTTCCCAAAAATGTTAATGTAGCTGCCTTGCTTAGCCTGGCTGCGCTTGGCCCGGAGAAGACACAGGTTACAATAGTAGTAGACCCTGATGCCACAAGAAACTGTCATGAGGTTGAGATAGAGGGAGATTTTGGCAGGATTACGACCAGGACGGAAAATTTCCCTTCACCGAATAATCCGAAGACAAGTTATCTCGCCTCCCTCTCTGCCATCGCCACCCTTAAAACCATTACCTCCTCTTTAAAAATAGGGACTTAAAAAATCAATAAAATCATAGTCCGCGGTGCCACTGAGCACAATTTAAAGAATATCAATGGAGGGAATTGCCTCCCACAAAAACTAATGCCGGTACAATTTCTACGAGTTTCTCTTTTTTTACCCCTGCTATTTTTTTATATATCCCTCCCAGTCATAGCCTACGACTCTCAAGAGTGCCTCAAGAAGGCCTTAACTGCTTATGAAGAGAAAGATTTTAAAATAGCACGTGCTTATTTTGAGAAATATTTCCCTGCTTCTGATTTGCTAAAAGATTATGTCTTATTCTGGTGGGCTGATTCTTTAAAAGAGACAGGTAAAGAAAAAGAGGCTATCCGCATCTATAATAAGGTGGCGCATGATAGCCCTATAAGGAAGAAGGCAGTGGAAGAGGTGATTGGTTTATACAAAAGGAAAGGTGATTGGGTATCATCAATTAATCTGGTCAGGGAGAGGGCAGCGCTTGAAAAAAATAAGAAGTTAGAACCTATGTGGCAGAAAGAGGCTGTAAAGGCAGGATATTTTGTTGGAGGTTCTCGTTTTGCAGTCAGTAATTTCAAAAGACTCATCGAAAATTTTCCTGAAACTAAAGAGGCCCTTGATGCGTTGGAGCAATATGGTAATTTTTATTCTTTTAAAGGTGATGGGATTTTCAGGGCCAGGGTATATCTAAAGCACAAGGAATTTAAAATGGCATTAGAGTGTACCTCTCGCCACGCCTGCGGCAGGCAGGGCAGGGGGATAGCGGCTGAAGCATTTTGCGGGCTCAAGGATTATAAACAGGCAATATCTATTCTGGAAAAATTGGTGGAAGAAGAAGGAGGAGAAGAATTTAAATTTCGTTTAGGTGAAATATATCTTATTGCGGAGACCAGGAAAGGACTCGCTGTCTTAGAGGAACTTGTTAGAGATAAGCCGGGGACTAAAACAGCGTGCCTTTCACTCTGGAGGTTACTTAACTACTGGAAGAGGAAGGGCGATGAAGAAAAGACAAAGATATATTGCAAAAAATTAAGAGAAGGTTACAGACAATTTTCTTTAACTGACAAGGCTATCTGGATAGAAGGTTGGATGAATATGTCTAAAAAAAATTATATCGAAGCAGATAGTGTCTGGCAGGAATTTGATACTATTCCGCGAAAAAGCCGTGAAAAATTAAGCGCCCTATATCTAAGGAGATGGATAAAGCTTTTGTCTAATAATCGTGGAGAGGCTAAAAAGATTTTTGAAAAACTTGCGACACTCTATCCTGATACATATTATGGTTTGGAGGCCATGAACCACGCGGGGTTCAGGGCAGGCCATGCATCGTTCTTGTGTGAGGAGAGGATAGGAGAACTGGGGGAAGCGAAATATTTTGATAGGGCGAGGGCACTGATTAAGCTGGGTAGAGATGAAGAGGTTACTTTTGAACTTGAGGCGCTTAAGGGAAAAAGGTATAATGACATAAACCTTAGATATAACTTAAGTTTCATCTATGGCAGGGCTAATAAATTTTCTGAGGCGATTTATGAAGCGGAATCGCTGATTGATTTTTTTGAAGAGACAGGAAAGTGGCCTGGTTTCGTTAATCTGTCGGAGAAAGAACTTATAGAGATAAATTTCCCGAGATTTTATCAGGGGGAAGTGAAAAAAAGGGCAAGAGAATTTAAATTAGATGAGAACCTTATTTATGCTGTTATACGTGAGGAGAGCAGGTTTAATGAAAGGGATGTGTCTGGTTCCGGGGCAATAGGACTCATGCAGATACTCCCTTCTACGGCTAAATGGATTATGGAGAAGACCGGGTTAAAAGATATTACTATGGAAGACGTCTTTAAACCGGAGATTAATATTTTTTTAGGGGCCTGGTATCTCAGATATCTCCTGGACAAGTTTAACGGAGATATCCTTTTAGCTGTAGCTTCTTATAATGGCGGGCCGGGATTAATAGGGCGCTGGGTTGAGGCCGGAGGGCTAAAAGACAGAGATATTGCAATAGAGATGATGCCGAAGGAAGAGACCAAGTACTTTTGTCAAAAAGTTCTATTTAGTTATCATATGTATGGAAGGGTTTATGAAAATGATTATTAATGGTAATACCAGGATAGTGGGTTTGTTTGGATATCCGGTAAAGCATACTGCCTCGCCGGAGATGCATAACGCCGCGTTTAAAGCATTGGGATTAAATTTTGCGTATTTGCCTTTTGAAATAAGTCCCGCTTCTCTGGGGCATGCTATAAAAAGCCTTCCTTATCTCGGGATAAAAGGGGTGAATCTCACTATTCCGCACAAGGTAAATGTTTTGCAGCATCTCGATTGGATTAGCCATGAGGCCGGAATTACAAAAGCGGTCAATACGGTTGTAGTAAAAGGGAAAAAACTTTATGGCTACAATACTGACATCCCGGGGTTTGTAGAGGATTTTAAAGAAATGGCAAACACAGGTCTAAAAGGCAAAGAGGTCTTTTTGCTCGGAGCCGGGGGCGTGGGAAGGGCTTGCGCTGTGGGACTTGCAAAAGAAAAGGCAGCTAAAATAAACATTAGCGATTGCATCCAATCTAAGGCCATTTCGCTGTTAAAGATATTGAGGGCTAACTATTCCGACGTGAAGATGGAGTATGTTCGCAGTGGTGACATATCCGGGGCAGTTTGCCGCAGTAAAATTATTATAAATGCTACTCCGATGGGCATGAAAAAAAATGATCCCCTGCCTATAAAAGGGGAATGGCTAAATAAGGAAAAAATTATTTATGACCTTGTATATACCCCATGCCCTACAAGGCTTTTAAAGCTCGGGCAAAGCAAGGGGGCAAAGGCTATCAGCGGGATAGGCATGCTTGCGCGCCAGGGGGCTATAAGTTTTAGTCTGTGGACGGGTAAGCGCGCTCCTCTGGAGGTTATGCTTAAGGCACTTAAAGAAGCTGTAAGCAGCAAAAGATGTTAGAAATCCCTGTTTTTATCTTTGGTTTAATAGTTGGAAGTTTTGCCAATGTCTGCATATACCGGCTTCCCAGGGAAGAATCTATTGTCCGGCCCGGGTCACATTGTCTCTCGTGCGGCAAACCAATTTCCTGGCGTGATAATATTCCAATACTTAGTTTTATATTTTTGCGGGGACAATGCCGAAAATGCAAAGGTTCTATCTCTTTTCAATATCCGTTAGTCGAGTTTTTAACCGCGTTTCTTTTTTTAATGTCTTTCAGATTTATAGGCGTATCAGCAACACTTCCCTTTTACTGGTACCTTTTTGTTTTGCTCATCATTGCTACCTTTACCGATTTTGCCCATCTCATTATCCCTGATGTTATATCTATCCCGGGAATGGTTATAGGACTCTTTGCCAGTTTTATTTTTCCTGAGATAATGAAGGCTGCATCACACACAGAGGGCCTTGTCAGGTCATTTATAGGGCTTTTGGCCGGAGGAGGCGCTATATGGGGAATTGGTATTCTGGGCAAGGCTGTTTTTAAAAAGGACGCCATGGGCGGAGGAGATGTAAA
>DAOWKF010000126.1 GCA_030640045.1 Candidatus Omnitrophota bacterium
AACGGATAAACGCCACTATGCGCATATAGACTGTCCCGGGCACGCGGATTATGTAAAGAACATGATAACAGGAGCAGCCCAGATGGACGGAGCGATCCTCGTTGTTTCAGCAGCAGACGGCCCCATGCCGCAGACCCGTGAGCATATCCTGCTGGCGCGGCAGGTAGGGGTGCCTGCGATAGTAGTATTTATAAACAAGGTCGATTTGATAGAGGACAAGGAATTATTAGAGCTTGTAGAGTTAGAGGTCCGGGAACTGTTGAGCGAGTATGAATTTCCAGGAGATAAGATTCCGGTAGTCAAGGGGAGCGCCTTAAAGGCAATAAAGTGCGGATGCGGTAAAGATGAATGCGAGAACTGCAAAGGCATACTGGAACTGGTCCAGGCATTGGATGAACATATCCCTATGCCGAAGAGGGACGTAGACAAGCCGTTCCTGATGTCAGTAGAAGATGTATTCAGCATTACAGGAAGAGGCACAGTTGCAACAGGGAGAGTTGATCGCGGGATAGTAAAGGTAGGAGAGAATATAGAGATAGTAGGGATAAGAGATACGCAGAAGACAGTAGCAACAGGGGTAGAGATGTTCAGGAAACTCCTTGACCAGGGACAGGCAGGAGACAACATCGGGGTATTGCTTAGAGGAGTAGATAAAGAGTCCATAGAAAGAGGGATGGTACTGGCAAAACCCGGAAGCATAACCCCGCATAAGAAATTCAAGGCCCAGGTATATGTGCTTAAGAAGGAAGAAGGCGGCAGGCATACACCGTTTTTTAACGGATACCGTCCCCAGTTTTATTTTCGC
The DNA here is from genome assembly GCA_030640045.1 of Candidatus Omnitrophota bacterium. Taxonomy (GTDB): domain Bacteria; phylum NPL-UPA2; class BS750m-G34; order BS750m-G34; family BS750m-G34; genus BS750m-G34. The sequence goes on from DAOWKF010000126.1 coordinate 806, forward strand.
ACCACAGATGTGACAGGTGTAGCGAATCTAAATAAGGGGGTAGAGATGGTAATGCCGGGTGACAATGCCGAGCTTGAGATAGAGTTAATTTCTCCTATAGCTATGGAGAAAGAGCTCAGGTTTGCCATAAGAGAAGGCGGCCACACTGTCGGCGCAGGCGTGGTAAGTGAAATAATAGAGTAAAAAATGCCAAGGGAAATTATTACCATTGCCTGCGAAAAATGTAAGCAGCGTAATTACACCTCCACGCGCAATAAAAAGACGAAAACGACTAAGCTTGAGATCAAAAAATTTTGTCGCTTCTGTCGCGCGCATACTTTACATAAAGAGATCAAGTAAGTAATTACAACTTATGCTTGATCTCTCAGTCATTGTCCCTATCTATAATGAAAAGGAAAGTATCTCCCGGCTTGGCGAGGAACTTACACAGACATTATCCCGTCTCAATCTTGCTTATGAGGTTATCTTTGTCGATGATGGCAGCAGAGACGGCTCAAACGGGGCCATAAAAGAACTTGCGCAGAAGGACTCCCATTTTCGCTCTATAACTTTAAGAAAAAATTTCGGTAAGGCCAGGGCCTTAGCCAGCGGATTTAAAGAGGCGCATGGAGAGATAATATCTACTATAGATGCGGATTTGCAATTTGACCCGAAAGAACTCCCGAAATTTTTAGACAAGTTAAAAGAGGGCTATGACCTGGTCAACGGCTATAGTATTAAAAGGCATAATCCTTTTCCCAAGCGTTTATCTTCAAAGATAGTTAATTGGACATTGGCTTTTTTTAGTAGGATAAAGCTGCACGACCTTAATTGTGGTTTCAAGGTCTTCCGCCGGGAAGTCCTGCAGGACATAAGCCTTTCTCCGGGGATGCATCGTTATATCCCTCTCTTTGTCCATGCAGCCGGCTATAAGGTTACCGAGGTCAAGGTTGGCCTCCGGCCTCGTCGTTTTGGCTCCTCGAAATATGGTCTGAAGAAATTTTACCATGGGTTTTTTGATATCCTGAGCGTCCTATTTCTTCTCTACTTCAGAAAAAAACCCCTTTACCTTTTTGGTGGTATTGGCGTAACCTTTATCCTTGCGGGCATAGCTATATGCCTTAATCTAACCATCTCCTGGTTTAATGCCGGAAGACAGGGTATCAGCGACCGGCCATTACTATTTCTGGGCGTCCTCCTTATCATCGTCGGCACACAATTTATCTCCACCGGCCTTTTAGGCGAGATGATCGCCAGCCGCCGGGAAACGTAGCGAGAGTTGAAAGATATTCTCTCAAGATTCAAAAAGAATCCGTTAGATTTCATCAGGCGGGCATTATTTAAGACCATAATCGGTCCCCTAAAATACGGTAAAGGAGATGACTATGACGCTGTCAAATATTGGCACGACAGGTTTGCTAAATATGGTCAATTACTTAGAGGGGCCGGCGATGAAGGCCTGTCTGAGGAAGAGAATGAGGAAATGTACACAGATGCGGCAAAAATATTCACAGATTTATGCCTGAAGGAAGGCGTTGATTTTCAAAGCGCAAGGGCAATAGACATTGGCTGCGGAACAGGTTTCTACGCCCGGGTCCTTCATGATTTAGGCGTGAAAAATTATGTAGGGGTTGATATAACCGACGTGCTTTTTCCCGGGCTCAGAAAAAAATTTCCGCAATACAGGTTTATTAAAAGAGATATTAGTTCGGATAGAATAGAGGGTAAGTTTGACTTAATTGTAATGATAGATGTTATATCGCATATTGTCCAAGAATCGAAACTTTCCAAAGCTCTCGAGAATTTAAAAAATTGTTTATCGCCTAACGGTATTTTTATAATATCTCCTATAATCGAGGCAAGCAAACGGTATTCTTTTTATAACCTGAGACGGTCGTCAGAAGATATTAAGCAAAGATTTCCCGGGTATATTTTTAGAGAATTAGTGCCTTTCCGGGGAAACTATATACTTATTATCAGGAAACCATAGGACATCGTTTTTATGCGAATCGGGCTTATAACTCATAACTATCCTTTTAAAGAAGGGGAAGGAGAATCTGCCGCAGGCCTCTTTGTTTCTTCCTTTGCCCATACCTTAAGAGATGCCGGGGCGGAGGTCTTTGTCTTTACTTCCCAGAGGGGAGGCTTATGCGGAGAAAGTGCCATAGATGTAAAATGGTTTCCCTGGAAAGGGGATAAATTACTCGGCCATTTAAATATTTTTAACCCAAAAGAAATGACGTTACTTCTTCGGTATTTACACAATGGGCAAAGAGAATTCCTTGATTATGTAAAAGAAAAAAATATTGAATATTGTTTAGCCTTCTGGGCTTTTCCTGCCGGTTACTTTGCCAGGGTAGTTAAAAATAAATTGGGTGTCCCTTACGCAGTCTGGGCATTAGGTTCGGATATTTGGACATATAGCCGCTGGCCCCTGCTTAAGGGGTTAATAAAAAAGGTTTTAATCTCTGCTGATCATCGCTATGCTGACGGGTTTAAATTATGCGAAGATGTCCGGTCCTTAACAGGGAAAGATTGCACCTTCTTACCCAGTACAAGGGACCTGGCATACCCCCGGGAGTCCCGATTCTACGGGCTTCCTGTGACAGTCCCCTACGGTTCTGCAACCAAATTCCTTTACATCGGCCGGTTTGAGAAGGCTAAAGGCGTGGATCTACTCTTTGATGCCGTTCGAGGATTAAAACAAAGGACAAGTGATTTCCATATTTTTGCATTCGGCGGGGGCAGACTTCATAAAAAGATAGAAACAAAATTAAGTCAATGGGCATTAGATAGAGAGGTTACCCTGGGAGGATATATTAATGTTGAGGAAGCAGCTAAATTTTTATATAGTTGTGATTGTATGATTATACCGTCCCGCAGGGAAAGCATCCCCCTTATCTATTCTGACGGTCTTAAAGCAGGTATAAATATGATTACGAGTGACGCGGGAGATTTTGGAAAGTTATATCGTGAGCACCACTATGGAAAGATTTTTCCTTCAGGAGATGTCAATGCCTTGGAAGAGGCCCTTTTTTCTTTTATCGCGGAGAGGAGACAGCGTAAAAAAAAACATGCCCCGCCGAAAGAATTATTAGATTTGTTCGATCAGAAAAAAATTGTTTCACAATTTTTAAAAAATATAGGAAGAAAACCATGAAAAACAAATTGGCTGTTTTTGGCGGCGCGCCAATAAGGAAGAAATCCCTTATGTTTGGCAGGCCTTTAATAGGGAGAGAAGAAATTGAAGAGGTAGTAAAGACATTAAAAAGCGGCTGGATCTCCACCGGCCCCCGTGTTGTTAGATTTGAAGAAGATTTTAAGAAATATATCGGGTCAAGGCACGCCATTGCCTTAAACTCATGTTCAGCGGGCCTGCACCTGGCATTGATAGCTGCCGGGGTTAAAGAGGGCGATGAGGTTATAACCACTCCTTTTACATTTGCAGCTACGGCAAATGTCATCTGCCATCTTGGGGCAAGACCAATATTTGTCGATATCGAGAAAGATACTTTAAATATTTTTCCGGAGGATATAGAGAAAAAGATTACCTCTAAAACAAAGGTTATCCTGCCGGTCCATTTTGCCGGGCACCCATGCCGTATGGATGAGATTATGGATATAAGCCGCCGCAGAAAAGTTTTAGTTGTTGAAGATGCCGCCCATGCCCTGGAGGCAAAGGTAAACGGTTTAAAAATCGGCCGGATCGGCCACGCCGCAAGTTTCAGTTTCTACGCCACAAAAAATCTCACTACAGGAGAAGGAGGGATGGTCACCACAGAGATAAAATCCTGGGCAAAGAAGATTTGTTCCTTAAGGCTCCACGGCTTAAACGCTGATGCGTGGAGGCGATATGGGGCAGGCGCCCCCAGGCATTACGAGGTTATCTCTCCCGGATATAAATATAATATGATGGATATACAGGCTGCCCTCGGGATCCATCAATTAAGGAAATTAGATAAGAATTACACTCTCAGGAAAAAATATTTTGAGAGATATAACGAAGCATTCAAAGATATGGAAGGGATTGAGGTGCCAATAGAAAAAGAATATGTAAAGCATGCCTACCACCTCTATGTTATAAGGATAAAGAGAAAGGCCTTAAAGGTTGGACGGGATGAAATAAACAGGGCCCTGCGGGCAGAAAATATCGGCACCGGCATCCATTTTGTTTCTCTTCACCGGCATCCTTATTACCGGAAGGCTTTCAATTATAAAGCTAATGATTTCCCTGTTGCAAATGATGCCTCATCAAGAGTCATATCCCTGCCTCTTTCACCCGGGTTAAAACCAGGTGATGTTGAGGACACCATAAGGGCAGTCAAAAAAGTCTTCAATTATTTTCAAAGATAATTTCTATGGGAAAGATTTCTAATATAATTAAAATTTTTATAAGTTGTATGCTTATACTGTTAATTATAAATACGGTAGACCTTTTTGAGATTATAGAATTACTAAAAACAGTTAATCTCAAAATAATTATTTTTTCAAGCTTCCTTATTCTTTTAGTGCAATATCTGCTGGCATTAAGATGGCGCATCCTTTTAAGATGCAAAAAGATAGGGGTTCCTTTTAAGGCCCTTGTCGGCTTGCAATTTTTGGGATTTTTTTTCAGCACGGTCCTGCCTACAAGTATCGGGGGAGATATTTTTAAGATAT
>DAOWKF010000075.1 GCA_030640045.1 Candidatus Omnitrophota bacterium
ATTTTTAGCAAGCCCTGGCTTATAAATAAACAAAACAGCTTAGCCTTTGAGCTATATGATGTGAGTCGTGAGCAGAGTAGTTTTAGCCGGTGGGACTATGACGAAGAGAGAAAGGGAGGAGATATCAGTCTGGGCTGGAAGATGTTTGATGAATGGACCAGGACATACATGACATATAAATATGAAGAGGTCACAATCTCTAACGTCAATCAGGCTGCTGTTCAGGCGATAAAAGATGAAACCGGTTCTTTTTCCACAAGTTCTCTTACCCCTTCTCTGGTCAGGTCTACGCTGGACAACGTGTTTGATCCAACCACAGGGAGCAGGCAAAGTCTTTCAATAGAAGTAGCAGGCGGAATATTCGGAGCTGACAGGGATTTCATAAGGTATATCCTTGACAGCCGTTGGTATTGTCCTTTATTTGAAAAATTCGTCTTTAGCCTGCATTTTAAAGGAGGATTGGCTGAAGAGTATGATGATACTGAAGACGTTCCAATCTACGAACGATTTTTTATTGGCGGGTCTAACACAGTCCGCGGCTATCAGGAAAGAGATATAGGTCCGAAAGATGCCAGCGGCATTCCTATCGGCGGAAAGGTTATGCTCCTCAGCAATGTGGAGCTTATCCGGCCGTTAGTGGAACAGGTGAAAGGAGCTATTTTTTATGATGTAGGCCAGGCATGGTCAACGACAGGGGATATTGATTTTGGTGAACTCAAATCCAGTGTGGGCGTAGGGCTTAGAATAACCACGCCTATTGGTCCTATACGATTTGATTATGGTTTTGCATTGGATCGGGAACCCGGAGATAAATCAGGAAGGCCGCACTTTAGTATGGGGTATGCATTTTAAATTAGAAAGGGGTTAATTGTGAAGATTGTGAAAAAAATAGTTGTTTTATTAGCGTTGTTTTTATTTTTGGCCACGCCGACGCAGGCACAGCTTTTCAAGAAGGGGATTAAGATTGGCTATGTTGATATAGCCGAGGTCTTCGATCAGTATGAGGCGACTGATATAGCTACTGAAAAACTAAGGGCGGATATTGAAGAGAAGAAGAAGGATATAGAAAAGAGGAAAGAAGATATCAACATTCTCACGCAGAAGTTAGAGGTTCAGGCTACGGTCATAAATGAAAAAGAAAAAGAGAAAGTGAAAAAAGACGTTGAAAGCAAGCTTAAGGAACTAAAGGATATTATGGGAAGGTCTAATAGAGAGCTGCGCCAGAGAGAGAAAAAACTTATAAGGGATATCCTTAAGGATATAGAAGCGGTGATTAAGATTTATGGGAAGGATAATGGTTATAACCTTGTTCTGGACAAACGGCAGGTTCTCTATGGACCGGAGGGGATGGATATAACGAAAGAGATTGTCAAAATTATAAATAAACGCTTAAAAAAGAAAAAGTAGGCCTAGGGCACAAGGGGGAAAATTATGGAGATGCAGAAGAGTATTGCCAGGGAAATTACATATTCCGGCGTAGGGCTTCATACTGGTAATGAGACGATAATTAATTTTAAACCGGCTCCGCCCGACTCCGGAGTGCAATTTGTAAGGATAGACCTCGAAGGGAAACCCTCTATCCCATGTGATATCGACCATGTTATTGATGTGGCGAGAGGCACAACCCTGGGTGAGGGAGAAGCCAAGGTGCATACTGTTGAGCATGTGCTGGCAGCCATTGCCGGTTTAAGTATAGATAACCTTATTGTAGAAATTAACGCAAATGAACCGCCGGTAGTTGACGGCAGCGCTATGCCTTTTATTGAGACCTTAAGTGAAGCCGGTGTGGTTACGCAGGATAAACCAAAAAGTTTTTTTGAAATATCCGAACCTGTTTATCTCGCCCATGACGGAGTGATGCTGGCAGTCTTTCCTCATCCTGGTTTTCATGTATCCTTTACCCTTAACTACGACCATCCTGCCTTAAAATCCCAGTTTGCTTCTTTTGAGATAACCGAAGATATCTTCAAGAAAGAGATTGCCCGGGCGAGAACTTTTTGTTTTCTCCAGGAGGTGGAATCTCTTCAAGAACAGGGACTTATAAAAGGCGGGAGTCTTGATAACGCTGTTGTCATCGGCGACGAGAGTATCCCTGTCGATACCCTTCGATATGAAACCGAATTTGTTCGTCATAAGATCCTGGACCTTGTTGGAGATTTTTATCTGCTGGGGACGCCTATTAAGGGACATATTGTAGCCATAAAAAGCGGTCATGCCCTTAATGTCCAGATGGTCAGGCGCTTAAAACGGGTCAGGAGAAAGGCTGAAATCGCTGCAATCCATACAACTCATGGAAATGTCCTGGAGGAAAAGAAAGAGCTGGATATAGGAGATATCCAAAAAATTCTTCCTCACCGTTATCCGTTTCTACTGGTAGATAAAATTATTGAGACAGATGGCGAGAAGAGAATTGTAGGGCTTAAAAATATCAGCCTTAATGAGCCATTTTTTGAAGGCCATTTCCCGGGCAGGCCTGTAATGCCCGGGGTACTTGTAGTAGAGTCCATGGCCCAGATAGCCGGAGTATTGCTGCTTAGCAAACCGGAGAATAAAGGCAAATTTGCATATTTTATAGGGATTGACGGAGTAAGATTCCGCCAGCCTATTGTCCCCGGAGATCAGTTGCGTATAGAGGTAGTAGTGGAGAGGGTTAAGAGTAAGACCGGAAAGGTCAAAGCTAAAGCAGCGGTCAATGGCAAGATTGCGTGTGAAGCGGATTTAATGTTTGCATTTGTATAGGGATTTAATATGTCTATTCATCCTTCAGCAGTAATTCTGCCCGGTGCAAGAATCGACTCCGATGTCGAGATCGGTCCTTATACAGTTATTGGTAAGGATGTGGTTATCAAGAAGGGCGCGAAGATCTGTCCCAATGTAGTTATTGAAGGCTGGACAACTATCGGAGAGCACTGTCGGATATATACCGGCGCGGTTATCGGCAGCCTCACCCAGGACCTCAAGAATGAAGGTAAGCGAAGCTATGTAGAAATAGGACCTGGAAACGTCATCAGGGAATATGTAACTATAAACCGCGCAACAAAAGCTGAGGCTGTTACACGTATCGGTAAGGGTAATCTCCTTATGACAAATGTCCATATTGCTCATGACTGTATCCTCGGAGATGGAATTGTCATGGCTAATCTTACTACCCTCGCAGGCCATGTTGTTGTAGAAG
>DAOWKF010000123.1 GCA_030640045.1 Candidatus Omnitrophota bacterium
TAATGGCCTCAGACCTGCGCGCCTCAGCTGCCCTTATTTTAGCAGGACTTGTAGCCGAAGGTATTACCGAGGTAAGGCGCGTCTATCACCTTGATCGCGGTTATGATAAGCTTGGACAAAAACTTTCCCTCCTCGGCGCTGATATAAAGAGAGTGAAAGAAAAATAAAAAAATGGGGACAGACACTATTTTTCTGGTAGTCGCAGGCTTTAGCCTGCGTTAAAGTTAATGAAAATTTTACCTAAAAAAACCATTTCTCATCTTACCCCATACAAGGCGAATCCTCTATCCTCTCAGTGCAGGGCAAAACTTGATGCAAACGAGAGCCCCTATGATTTACCTGCTGAAATCAAGCGCCGCGTTTTTAATGAGTTAAAACGACTGAGCTTCAATCGCTATCCTGATCCAGATGCCCTCAAACTGCGCGCGGTCTTCAGTAAAAAAATTAAGTTACCGTTAAAATGGATTACAGCAGGTAATGGCTCTGATGAATTGATACTCTATCTTACTCTGGCATTTGCAAAAGACAAGGTCCTATTTTTTAGTCCGACCTTTGCCATGTATCGGGTGATTGGTATTTCCTGTGGAGCTAAGGCCATGAATATCCCTCTTAAGACTGGTTTCCGGCTTCCGCTTGAACATATCCTGAAGCAAAAGGATGCGAGTATCATTTTTATTTCCAGCCCTAACAACCCGACCGGGAATTGTTTCAGGAAAGATGATATCCTGAATATAATTAAAAAAACAAATGCCATGGTAGTGCTGGATGAGGCATACGCTGAGTTCTGTAAGGATTCCTTCCTTCGGTATCTAAAAAGATTTAAGAATCTTGTAATCTTGCGCACTTTTTCCAAGGCATTTGGTCTGGCGGGGATGCGGGTTGGTTTTATGATAAGCCATCCATACATAATACGGGAGGTCAATAAGGTCAGGCTTCCGTATAATCTCGGTCTCTTCAGTCAGGTAGCCGGCAGGGTTGCTTTAGAAAAGAGCCATTTTTTAACCCGCTCTCTCAAAACCATTATATCTGAGAGAGAAAGGGTCTTTGAGAATCTGTGCCGTCTAAACGGAATATGTCCTTATCCCAGCCAGGCCAATTTTATTCTCTTTAAAACTTGTGCTTGTTCTGATACACTATATGCATATCTAACTAAAAATGGGGTGCTTGTCCGGAATCTTAATGGCTATGGCGGGCTTAAAAATTGCCTTCGCGTAACTATTGGTACGAAGAAGGAAAATGATTTATTTTTGGAAAGGCTGAAGAGTTATGAAAAAAAGAAGAGGTAGCAAAAACCGCAAAACCCAGGAGACAAATATCCGGGTTAAATTTACCCTGGACGGAACAGGAAAAAGCAATATAGATACCGGGGTCCCCTTTCTCAACCACATGCTGACCCTTTTTGCCAGACATGGATTATTTGATCTGGATCTAAAAGCCAGGGGAGACCTTGAGGTTGATGCGCATCACACTGTAGAAGACTGTGGTATTTTGCTGGGACAAGCTCTTTTTAAGGCAGTCGGAGATAAGAAGGGCATCAAGAGATTTGGATATGCCTATGCCCCTATGGATGAGGCCCTGGCCAGGGTCCGAGTAGTTCTGGATTTAAGCGGCCGGCCTGGTTTTTTCTTTAGCGCAAAAAAAAGGGCAGCGTCATGCACGACTACAGATAAAAATGCGCAATTAATTAAACATTTTTTAAAGAGCTTTTCCGATGAATCTAAAATTACCCTACATGTTGATATCATAAAAGAAGGTATAGATGTCCATCATATCCTTGAGGCAGTCTTTAAGGCCCTGGGTCTTGCCCTTGACCAGGCCACCACGATAGATAAAAGAGCAAAAGACATCCCTTCTACTAAAGGAATTCTTTAATGCAGATCATTCCAGCTCTCGATATACGAAAAGGTAATTGCGTTAGACTCATGCAGGGCCGCGCCTCAGAGGAGATCGTCTATTCGCGCGATCCACTGGCAATGGCAATGCGCTGGGAGCGGGAAGGTGCAAAAAGGCTTCATGTAGTTGACCTGGATGCTGCATTTTGCGGCAGGCCTGTCCATAAAAAATTAATCGCGGCTATTGCCCGGAAACTCTCCATTCCCATTCAGGTTGGCGGCGGTATAAGGACATTAGCTCATATTAAATATTATCTAAAGAATGGAGTGGATAGGGTTATCCTTGGGACAAAGGCATTGGTGGATAAAAAATTTCTTTCTGTCATTCCACGACGTGATCGGGGAACCCATATTTTCATCGCCCTTGACACAAAAAACGGAAACGTAGCCTTCCATGGCTGGAAAAGGGTAAGCTCAATCTCCGCCCTCTCTATGGCGCGGGAATTAGATAAGATGGGTGTAGCCGGCATAATATACACTGACATAAACCGCGATTGCATGCTGACAGGCCCGAATACAAAATTTATGCTCAGGCTTCTTAAAGAAGTGACTCTACCCATTATTATTTCCGGAGGGATAAGTCGTGTCTCTGACATCAGCAGGATAAAAAAACTAAGCCATAACAGGGTCAGCGGTGTTATCATCGGCCAGGCCCTCTATAGCGGAAGAATGAAATTGCGCGATGCGATTAATATTTAGCTTACTACTGCTTTTTTTATTTGCACCCCCTCTTGCAGCCGGCAGTCTAAAAGACGAAAATTTCCGTCTGCGCCAGGAAATAGCTATGGAAGAGGAGGCCTCCAGACTTTTAGGACAGAAGGTCATTAAGGCATACGAAGAGATTGTCATCCTGAAGGATAAACTTAAAGATAAAGAGAAAGAAATCAAGAGGCTTGAAAAAGAGTTAGCCGCTGTCCGAAAATTGATGGAAAAAGAAGTAGCTTCTTATCAAAGGAAACTCAAAGTCCTGTATAAAAAAAGTGGGTTCAAGGAATACATTAAAACCCTTGAGAAGGAGAAAAGGGCTTTTAAGGAAAAACTGGCGCTGAAAGAAAAAGAAATAGAAAAGGCTTCTGCTGCAATACAATTACTCAATGAAGAGGTAGCGTCCAGAGCGAAGCGACCGAAGGGAATCCCGAGTGCAGCCGAGGAGCAATCCATTTCCACCGGCAAGGTTGTAAGTGTAAGCAAAAAATATAATTTTGTTATAATAGAATTTAAAGACACATCCGCCATAGATATCGGTAGGATTTTTTTAGTTTTTAGAGACGAGAAGAAAATAGGTGAAGTAAAAGTTGCCAAGATAAAAAAAAGATATGTCTTTTCCGATATAGTTAATACCATAACCGATGAAGAAATTAAAGAAGGAGATACCGTAAAGTAATGAGTCTCAAAAATTCCCTAAAATTCGATTCCTCAGGTCTCATCCCTGCTATTATCCAGGATATCCAAACCAAAGACGTTCTTATGGTGGCGTACATGAATCTTGAGTCCCTGGGAAAGACCCTTGAGACAGGCATGACCCATTTTTTCAGCAGGTCCCGGAAAAAACTCTGGCTTAAAGGAGAGACCTCAGGTCATTTCCAGCTGGTAAAAGAGATAAGGATTGACTGCGATGCAGATGCCATTCTTGTTAAGGTGCATCAGAAAGGAAAGGCCTGTCATACAGGTCACCGGTCATGTTTTTACCGTCTTTTAAAGAATTCAAAAAAAAGGCAAAAGAAGCCAACCTGATACCTGTGTATTGTGAGGTGCGGGCTGACACAGAGACCCCTGTCTCTGCCTATCTTAAACTTAAATCCGGCAAGTATTCATTTCTTCTTGAGAGCGCAGAGGGGGAAGAAAAAATCGGCCGTTATTCTTTTATCGGTATTTTTCCTAAGTTTATCTTCAGGTCTTTTGGCAAAAAAATTACTATAGTCAGGGATGGCCGGGTTATAAAAGATGAAATTGCAAATCCTTTGCATGCCTTAAAAAGATTTCTGCGCCAATTTCACATTGCGGAAGACACCTCCCTGCCTCGATTTATTGGCGGGGCAGTCGGATATCTAAGTTACGACATGGTTCGTTTTATGGAGTCCATCCCGGAAATAACCACTGATGACCTAATGCTCCCGGACAGCATTTTTATAATCACCAGCCAGGTTATTATCTTTGACCACCTGAACCACACTATAAAGATAGTGGCGCTTGTCCAGCCCCATGGTGATATTGCAAAGCGATACAAAGAGGCCGAATTTATTATTGAGGAAACAATTTCCAAACTTAAATGCCCTCTCCCACAGGCAAAAATTGGGAGTGTGGAACCTGCCCGTAAGGGTACTGGCTCGTGTCCCCAAAGTGGCCAAGGTGCCAAATGGAACTCCAATTTTACACGCAAGAAATTTATTGAGGCTGTAGGAAAGGTCAAGGAATATATCAGGGCAGGGGATATTGTCCAGGCTGTTATCTCGCAGAGGTATAACGCATCTGTCAAGACCCCGCCTTTTAACATCTATAGGGCCCTTCGCCATATCAATCCTTCTCCCTTTATGTATTATTTTGATTATGGTCCGATAAAACTGATCGGGGCATCTCCTGAAATAATGCTCAGGCGCGAGGGAGATAGAGTAGAGGTCCGGCCTATTGCCGGCACAAGGCGGAGGGGTAAAACTGAAGAGGAGGATACTGCACTCGCCAAAGAACTTCTTGCAAGCCCCAAGGAGCGGGCTGAGCATATCATGTTGGTAGACCTTGGAAGAAATGACCTTGGCAGGGTAAGCCGCTACGGTAGTGTCCAAATAGGCACCTTCATGTCTATAGAGCGTTATTCTCATGTCATGCACATTGTGTCTGATGTTGTTGGCAAGCTTGCCAGGGGTAAAGATGAATTTGATGCGCTGGTAGCGTGCTTCCCTGCAGGCACTGTCAGCGGCGCCCCGAAGATAAGGGCCATGGAAATTATTGAAGAGCTTGAGCCGACACGCCGCGGGCCTTATGCCGGAGCAGTCGGTTATTTTAGTTTTACAGGCAATCTCGATACCTGTATTACCATCCGCACGATTGTTATGAAAGATAATCAGGCCTATATCCAGGCCGGCGCAGGGATAGTAGCGGATTCTGACCCTGCATTTGAATATGAAGAAACAAAAAATAAAGCCCGGGCCATGATGGAGGCTGTCCAAATGGCCGCCCAAACAATCTCATGATTCTCGTCATTGATAACTACGATTCATTTACATATAACCTTGTCCAGCATCTCGGTGAACTTGGAGCAAGATTAGAGGTCTTTCGGAATGATGAGATAACCCTGCGAGAGATAAGAAAAAAGAGACCTCGACGGATAATAATTTCACCCGGGCCCGGCACACCGGAAGATGCCGGCATATCAAACGATGTGATAAGGGAATTTGGTCCGCACATTCCCATCCTCGGTGTCTGCCTGGGGAATCAGTGTATTGGTTATGTTAGCGGAGGCGAGATTGTCCATGCCAGAAGACTGATGCACGGTAAGACCTCGCTTATTTACCATAATGGCAAGGGGATCTTTAAAGGCCTTTCTAATCCATTTGAGGCTACGCGCTATCACTCCCTCATTGTCAAAAGAGAAGGCCTTCCGAAGACCCTTAAAGTCACTGCCTGGACCAAAGACAATATACTTATGGGCATGAAGCACAAAGATTTTCCTGTCTGGGGAGTCCAGTTCCACCCTGAATCCATCCTCACCCGCGAAGGCAAAAAACTTTTATCTAATTTTTTGAGAATTTAATCGAAGTAATCTATAAATTTATCGATGGCATATAATAATAATGAAGGCTATTGTATTACTCTCAGGCGGGCTTGACAGCATCCTTGCTGCAAAATTGCTGCTGGAGCAGGGGATTGAGCTTGAGGCCATTAATTTTCTGACAGTTTTTAAACCCGGCATCAGGTGCGATGCCCGCGTGGTACAGAGCGAATCTGCTGCAGATCAACTCGGAATAAAATTAAAAGTTAATGAGATAAGCAGGGAATATCTCGAGATAGTAAAAAATCCAAAGCACGGCTACGGTCGCAACCTGAACCCGTGCATTGATTGCCGTATATTTATGTTTAAGAAGGCAGGAGAGTACATGAGCGAGAGCAATGTATCCTTTCTTGTTACAGGTGAAGTCTTGGGTGAGAGGCCTATGTCCCAGCGCATGGAGGCAATGCGGCTTATAGAGAGGGAGAGTGGTCTGGAGGGGCTTATCTTAAGGCCTCTTTCTGCTAAACTTTTTCCGGAAACTTTGCCGGAAAAAGAGAGGTGGGTGGATAGGGACAAGTTTCTCGCCATGCAAGGCCGTTCCCGCAAACCCCAGATAAAATTAGCAGAGGAGTTGGGTATATCTGATTATCCATTCCCGGCAGGCGGATGCCTTTTAACTGACAGGGGTTTTTCATGCCGCTTAAGGGACCTTATGAAATATACCAGCGCTTTTGCAGTTAAAGACGTAAAATTTTTAAAATTAGGCAGACACTTCCGCCTTAATAATATGGCGAAACTTGTTGTCGGAAGAAATGAAAAGGAAAACGCGAGGTTATCTGAGATGGCTGAGGAGTCGGACCTTTATTTTACTCCGTCGGATGTCCAAGGCCCCCTTGCCATCGGCAGGGGTCCATTCGGCGCTGACGATATCCTTCTCGCCTCTCGTATTCTAGCCAGGTATTCTGATCGCAATGGCAGTGATGCTGTTAAGGTAATGTGCTCAAGGAA
>DAOWKF010000046.1 GCA_030640045.1 Candidatus Omnitrophota bacterium
AAGAAAAAAATTATATTTACTTGCTTTGCAATGCAACTACAAACTGCAATACAATTTAATAAATCTTTTATAGATGAATGACATTTATACTATCACAATATGACAAACTAATGGAGGAAGATGAAGATGGATGAAAAACTTTTAAAGATGGTTAAATATCCACTTAAAAAAATGTAATTTTAAAACTGCTATAAATATAGTCAATATTCTTTTTTACAAAAAAAAATTACAAAAAATTTGTTGACAACTGAGTGACAATCGTGTATACTATATGGTGACAGAGAAAGGAGGCTGTGTAATATGCGGTTTGTAACTGTAAGGGATTTGCGTAATAAACCAGCTCAGATTCGCCGCTCTCTTTTGGAAGAAAAAGATGTAATACTTACTTCAAATGGCAAGCCTTTCGCCATTGTCACTTTAACTTCTGAAGATGAGCTAGAAAATTCGCTTGTTATGATGCGGCGTATTCGAGCAGAAAACGCAGTAACTTCTATACAAAAGAATTCTATGGAAATAGGCACCGATCGACTTTCGTTAGATGAGATCAATGCCGAAATTGCTGCTGTAAGAAGAAAACGCAAGTCATGAAAATAGTGCTTGATACAAATGTAGTTGTGTCTGGCCTATTACATTCTTTTAGTACTTCTGGAGAAATTGTCAGGATGGTAACTTTGGGAGAATTGCAGCTTTGTTATGATGCACGTATTCTTTCAGAATATAAAGAGGTCCTTCTACGCACTAAATTTTCTTTTGACCCAACTAACGTAGATGATCTACTTGCCCAAATAGAAGCCTGTGGCTTTGCAGTTGCTGCAGGACCACTTGCTAAACATCTACCTGACTTAGATGATGAGCCTTTCTTAGAGGTAGCGCTTACAGGAGGGGCTCGATATTTGGTCTCAGGGAATCCAAAGCATTACCCGGGAAAAGACCGAGAAGGTATGGCAGTAGTATCACCAACACAGTTTTTAGAAAATTATCGGAAGCAGAAGTAAGCATACGACTCCCCCACTCAAAGCTGCTTAAATAATACGCCCTCCACAAAAGAAGATAATGTAATTGACAGCTGCATTATATTATTATACAATGTCTATATATTATGGTCATATAAGCATATAATATGGTCAATTGTTTAAGGAGGGTAACTATGCTGGAAGCACTTTTTGGTAATGTTGTAGTAGAAAAAATATTGCTTTTCATATTTGTTTATGAAGATGGTTATGCCCGAAAAATATCAAAAGTATATGGAATTCCGGTGAATGGTGTTCTGCAACAGTTACAACGCTTGGAAAATGGAGGAATAATAGCAGGGCAGAATAAAGGAAGGACCCGGTTATATATGTTCAATCCGAGGCATCCTTTTTTAAAGGAACTTAAAGCATTATTACAGAAAGCGGTAGATGTTCTTCCTCAAGCTGAGATTGAGAGGTATTATAGAATACGCACAAGACCGAGAAGAAAGGGTAAGCCACTTTGAAGAAAAAATTTAAAAATATTGACATAAAAGATTTAGCAATATTAGTAAGCTCTGAACTGGAAAAGAATGGTATAGATGCTGTTTTAGTAGGTGGGGCATGTGTTTCGATCTATACACATAATAAATATCTTTCAAATGATCTTGATTATGTAACATATTCTTCGATTGCTGAAATTAAACCAGTCTTAGCTAATTTAGATTTTTATCAGAAAAGCAGCAGGCATTTTGAACATTGTAATTGCCCGTTTTTTATAGAATTTCCACCCTCACCTGTTTCTATAGGCAATGAAGTCTCAATAACTAAATTTAACAGAATAAAATCACTTAAGTTATTCACGCCAACAGATTCTGTTAAGGATAGACTGGCAGCATTTTATCACTGGAATGACCTTCAGTCGCTAGATCAAGCCTTAATGGTAGCAAAAGTACAAAAAGTAAATTTAGAAGAGATAAAAAGGTGGTCTAAAGGAGAAGGGGTAACAGAAAAACATAAACGATTTCTAGATTTATTGAAAGCTAAAGATAAATAATTTATCCCATAGGTTAAAATAAACATAAATAGTGGAGAGTTATGTCTAAATTAAAAATATATACCTACGGAGAACCGGTCTTAAGAAAGGTTGCGAAACCTCTTTCAGATATAAAATGCGTCTAATTTTTATGGGTACGGGTCCATTCGGCATTTCCTGTCTTGAGCATCTATGTTCAAGAAAAGATTTAGTTATAGAGGCAGTTATAACTAAACCTCCCAGGCCGAGCGCTAGAGGCAGGATTCTAAGAGATACACCGATTAAAGAGGCAGCAATGAAAAAGGGATTAAAAATCCTGGAGCCAGAGGATATTAAAAGCAAAGATTTTATTAAAGTTTTAGGGGAACTAAAGCCGGACATGTCTATTGTAATGGATTTTGGAAAGATATTACCCGGGGTTATATTTGATATCCCGGAATACGGCTCTATAAATATCCACGCCTCTCTCTTGCCTCTATATCGAGGAGCGAGCCCTATAAATTGGGCTATTATCAACGGAGAGAGGGAGACTGGCGTGACCTCATTTTTTATAGAAGAAGGAATGGATACAGGGCATATTATAAATCAGCGCTCATGTCCTATTTATCCTGAAGATGACAGCGGGATATTAGAGGATAGGCTTAAAGATTTAGCTGTAGACGTCCTTAAGGAGACCCTTGAGAAGATAAAAAAAGGAGAGGTTAGAGCCAGGCCGCAGGATAATACAAAAGCTACCTTTGCCCCAAAGATAACATCCGGCACAGGAAAGATAAATTGGTCGTTAGAAGGAGAGAGGATCTGCAATCTTATACGGGGACTAAGCCCCAGGCCGGGGGCGTACAGTTTTTTTAAGAAAGGCAGGTTTATTAATGAAGTAGAAGAGGGTGCGATTTTAGTAAAGATATGGAAGACAGGAGCCCAGGGCGCCTCTCCCGGATCCAATCAAAGGAGTAGACCGGGATACGTCGAATCTGCTGATGCTAATGGCATCAAAGTTTTTTCCGGTAAAGGTATTGTGAATATCCAGGAACTTCAGCCTGCCGGAAAAAAAAGAATGAGAGGTCAGGCCTTTTTGTCAGGATATGGCGAAAAAATGGCGAAAAAATGCCTTGATTGTATTTAAGAAAGTAAATAAAGTGGAAGTAGGCTATCGGCCGGAGCCGATTTTGCTTGTCTTAAAGAGCAAGCTCAGGTAAAATGAAGAAAATGGTTAAAATAGCGCCGTCAATTTTAGCAGCTGATTTTGCTAGACTTGGTGAAGAGGTTATAAGGGCGGAAAAGGCCGGCGGGGACATTATCCATGTAGATATCATGGACGGACACTTTGTGCCTAACCTGACTATCGGGCCGGCTGTTGTCGCGTCTCTTAAAAAGGTGACCTCGCTTCCGCTTGATGTCCATCTTATGGTAGAAGAGCCTGATAGATTTATTAATGATTTTGCCGAGGCAGGGGCATCTTATTTAACTGTCCATGCTGAAACCGGATATCATCTGGAGAGGACCGTAAATTTTATTAGAGAAAAAGGCTGCAAGGCAGGGATTGCACTTAATCCGGCTACACCTGTAGAGAATATAAAGCTGGTTCTGGAAGAGATAGATCTGGTTTTGATTATGAGTGTAAATCCCGGTTTTGGCGGACAGGAATTTATTCCATTTTCTATTCCCAAGATCAGTCAGGTGAAGAAGATGGCTGAAGAAATAGGGAGGGAAATAGAAATAGAGGTTGATGGTGGACTAAATTTAGATAATGTCCGGGATGTGGTGATGGCCGGGGCAACTATCCTTGTTATTGGCACAACTGTGTTTAAGGCCAAATCTATAAACGAGACCATGGCAGTGCTTAAAAAAAGGGTAGGCGAAGCCATGCAAGGCTAGGCCAAGCCAAATGTTTGAGAATCTGAGCGAGAAATTCGGCCTTATTTTAAAAAAGATACGCGGGCAGGCGCATATTACCTTGGAAAATATCGAACCTGCCATAAAGGAAATAAAACTGGCGTTACTTGAGGCCGATGTAAATTATAAAGTGGTCAAGGAGTTTATAGAGGGTGTAAGGCGCGAGGCGCAGGGTAAGGAGGTACTTGGGAGTCTCACTCCCGGCCAGAAGATGGTCAGGATCATACATGACAATATGGTCAATACCCTGAGCCGGGGAGAGGGATTGAATCTCGCAGGAACTCCTCCGGCAGTAATAATGATGGTGGGGTTACAGGGATGCGGTAAGACCACAACTTGCGGGAAACTCGCCTTGAGACTAAAAGGGAAGGGAAAGAAGGTCGGTTTGGTTGCGGCTGATTTTCGCAGACCTGCAGCTTTTGAACAGCTTGCGGCATT
Source organism: Candidatus Omnitrophota bacterium (assembly GCA_030640045.1). Taxonomy (GTDB): domain Bacteria; phylum NPL-UPA2; class BS750m-G34; order BS750m-G34; family BS750m-G34; genus BS750m-G34. Next base: position 4,318 of record DAOWKF010000046.1, read on the forward strand.
GGCCGGCGAATTAAATATTCCGGTCTTTGTAGAGAAAAATATAAAAAATATCAGGGTCTTGAGAAAGAGGGTCATGGACTGGTCGCGAGAAAATAGCCTCGAGGTACTTATTATAGATACCGCGGGTAGGCTCCATATAGACAGGGAATTAGTTCAGGAACTTGTCGATATGAAAAAAGAATGGACTCCTTCCGAGATTATTCTAATAGTAGACGCTATGACCGGACAGGAGGCTGTTAATGTGGCCGGAACATTCGATGAAAGGCTCAATATAACCGGTCTTATCCTGACCAAGTTGGACGGCGACACCCGTGGCGGGGCTGCGCTCTCCATGCGCGCAACCGTGGCTAAGCCTATAAAATTTGCAGGGGTCGGGGAAAAATTGAGAGACCTCGAAGAATTTCATCCGGAGAGAATGGCCTCCCGTATTCTCGGGATGGGAGATGTCTTGACGCTGGTTGAGAAGGTTGAGGGCGCGGTCAACGAGCGGGAGATGAAGAAGATAGAGAAAAAGATGCGGCGTTTTGATTTTGACCTGGAAGATTTTTTAGGGGAATTAAAACGCATCCAAAAAATGGGGCCGATGGAAGATCTCCTCAAGATGGTGCCCGGGGCAAATAAATCGAATATCTCTGTGTCCGGGAAAGACCTCAAGCATATGGAAGCTATTATCAGCTCCATGACAGTAGAGGAGAGAAAGAATCCTGTTATTATTAATGGTTCCCGCCGTTCCCGTATCGCGAATGGAAGCGGCCGCTCGGTTCCCGAAGTAAACCGTTTGTTAAATCAATTTAGCGGATTCAAAAAGATGTCAAAGAATCTATCGCGTTTAGAAAAAGTTTTTAAAGGAGGAAAAATGCCATGGCTGTAAAAATCAGGCTTAAAAGGATGGGGACAATACGAAAACCATATTATAGGCTGGTAGTAGCGGATAGCAGGGTTTCCCGTAAAGGGGCATATATAGAAAATATCGGGTATTATCATCCGCTTCGCAATCCAACTGTAGAGAAGGTAAATGCGGAGCGCGCAGTTTACTGGCTGAAAAACGGAGCCAAACCTACAGAATCTGCTTTGAAGATTTTGAAAAGGTGCGGAGTGAAATGCGGATAGATATTATTACTATTTTCCCGGAGATGTTTGAAGAGGTGTTTAGCCGCAGCATTATTAAGCGCGCCCGGGAAAAAGCATTGGCAGAGATAGCTGTGCATCAACTTCGCGATTGGACAGATGACCGCCATAAAACTGTGGATGAGCGGCCTTATGGAGGCGGGCCGGGAATGGTCATGAAACCGGAGCCTATCTTTAAGGCAGTAGAGGACCTTCGGAAAAAATTTGGGAAAGGTGAAGTCTGTCTGCTTACGCCTCAGGGAAAAAGATTTAATCAGGAGATGGCACAAGACCTTTCCGGGAATAAACACCTGTATCTCATTTGCGGACATTATGAAGGAGTGGATGAGCGGGTAAGTGAATATCTTAATACCCGGGAAATTTCTATCGGAGATTATGTTTTGACCGGGGGAGAGGTCCCTGCAATGGTTTTGGTGGATGCAGTAGTAAGACTTATCCCGGGTGTGCTTGGAGATAAGGATTCACCAGTAGAAGAATCCTTTTCCGAGGGTCTATTAGAATATCCCCAGTATACCCGGCCGGAGGAGGTCAGGGGATTAAAGGTTCCTGAGATTCTTCTCTCGGGAAATCACAAGGCTATTAAAAAGTTTCGCGATGAGATGCGGTTAAAACGCACGCAAAAACGCAGGCCGGATTTAAAGGAGTAAAATTATGGATTTAATGAAAAAAGTCGAGGAGGGCGCTATAAAGAAATCGCCGCCTTCTTTCCGGGTAGGCGATACAGTTAAGGTGGATGTCACGATTAAAGAAGGGGATAAGACACGTATCCAGCCGTTTGAAGGTATAGTTATAGGGAGAAAGGGCGGTGGGGTCAATGAGACCTTTACTGTCAGGCGCATTTCTTACGGGGAAGGAGTTGAGAGGATATTTTTTCTTCATTCCCCGCATATAAAGGGTATCAAGGTCTTGAGTCACGGCAATGTCCGTCGGGCAAAATTGTATTATTTACGCAGCCGTCTTGGTAAAAAGGCAAAAGTCAAGGGGAAACACGTAGTTGAAGAAGAGACAAAAGAGACCACCTAAGATTTTTGACCCTCTTTTTTATGAAAAAGACCTCTGGGGAAAAGGGGTTAGATTTATAGCGGGGATAGATGAGGCCGGCCGGGGGCCATGGGCGGGCCCGGTAGTAGCGGGGGCTGTGATTTTACCTAACGGGGTGGATCTCTCCGGTCTTCGTGATTCCAAGAGGCTAAGTCCTAAAAAGCGGGAAGAGTTTTCTGTGATAATTAAAGAAAAGGCTGTCGCTTATGGTATAGGCGTAATAGAATCAGAAGAAATTGATAATATCAATATCCTTCAGGCTACTTTTATGGCTATGAAAAAGGCCTTAGAAAAATTTCCTACCAGACCCCAATTTTTGCTGGTAGACGGTAACCGCCGTATACCGGGGATAGATATACCGCAGCTTGCCCTGGTCAAAGGAGATTCATTAAGTCTTTCAATTCAAGCGGCGAGTGTCCTGGCTAAGGTAACCCGGGATGAGATAATGCAGAGACTCGATAAAGAATTTCCTTGCTATGGTTTTAGCCGTCATAAAGGCTATGGAACGAGGGAACACGAGAGGAAGCTTAAGAGATTCGGGCCGATCCAGGGACATCGTTTTAGTTTTAAACCTGTAGAAAAAACTTCAAAAAATTTTGCTAAGAAGCAGCTGGGCAAATGGGGAGAAGAAAATGCTGCCCGATTTCTGAAGGATCATGGATATAAAATTTTGGGTCAAAATGTGCGCACAAGACTTGGTGAGGTAGATATCCTTGCAGAGGATAGCGGAAGAGTAGTATTTATAGAAGTGAAGACCAGAACTTCAGACAGGTTTGGCCGCGGAGAAGAGTCCGTCTCTTTACACAAGCAGAGGCGTTTGGTAAAGCTGGCATTACAGATTATGAAAAGCCGGAAGTTAATTGGCAGGGATTTTCGTTTTGATGTCCTTTCAGTGGATCGCGATAAAGGTAAAAAGTGGAAAGTGAAGCTGATTAAAAATGCATTTAATGCATAGGGGGAAAAATGCCTGAAAAAAAAGTTTCAGAAAGACGGCGTTATGTCAGGATCGCTCCGCCAAAGCCCATACAGCTAAAATATCGTTTTGTTGACGACGATAGTGATCGCGGTGCGTCCTCAGAAAGCACCTTGTCCAGGAGTGTAGGGGGAGGGGGGCTTTTCCTTGAATTGCCGGAGTTAGACGCAGGCGCTATAGAGAAGTTGCTAAAAGGAGAGAAGAAGCTTTCTCTGGCAATTGTTATCCCTACTATGCCGAAGCCCATAAAGGCGTTAGCTAAGGTTATCTGGCTGGAAGGAAGGAAAGAAGGGGAGAGGCATTTCTACGGCGCAGGGGTCTCTTTTATTCGTATTGATGAGGATGACCGTAATGAGATACTCAACTATATTATAGATCTCTCCCTTCAGGAAAAGAAATCAAAATAAATTATTATGGCACGATATTCCGGTCCGGAGAAACGGCGACATAAGAGATTAAAAATTATCCTCCCGACAAAATACAGGCTTGGTACGGGAGGGAGCGCCCATCATGCCGAGACGATTGATATAAGTGAGGGGGGAGTTCATCTTGGACCGGTTTCTCTTTCTACCGAGTGGATGCTGGAAAATTGTGAGGTAGACTTAGAGATAATCCTTCCCCATCTTAGGCGGCACTTAAAAGCCATAGCTGAGGTTGTGCGGGTTGAAGGAAGTAAGAGACCCCATCATATCCATCATCGCCGCCGCCATAAAGTGCGGCTGAAATTCTGCAAAATCAGCGAAGAAGACAGAAAGACAATAAAGGAATTTGTCAAGGCTCCGCGTCTTTAATACCCTGGGTCAGAAAAAAGAAGCATTTAAACCTCTTAAGGAAGGCGAGGTTTGTATGTATATGTGCGGGGTGACAGTCTATGACAACTGTCACTTAGGGCATGGACGCGCCTATGTCAGTTTTGATGTCATAAGGCGGTATCTGGAATATAGCGGCTATAAAGTTACCTATGTCCAAAATTTTACTGATATAGATGATAAGATTATAAAGAAGGCGCAGGAAGAAAATAAGACTACAGGGGATGTAGCCCGTATATACACTGAAAAGTATTTTAGTGTGATGGATAGATTGAATGTTAAAAGGGCTAGCTCCTATCCAAAGGCAACTGAGCATATTGATGAGATGGTTGGAGCAGTTAAAAAACTCATTAAGAATGGATTTGCGTATGAGATTGACGGAGATGTATATTTTAGAGTTAAAAGCTGTCCGTCTTACGGAAAGCTTTCAGGAAGAAAGTTAGAAGGGATGAGGGCCGGAGCAAGGGTAGAAGTAGACAGGCGCAAATATGACCCGTTAGATTTCGCCCTCTGGAAAAAGGCAAAGGAAGGGGAACCTTTCTGGCCGTCTCCGTGGGGAAATGGCAGGCCCGGGTGGCATATCGAGTGCTCGGTTATGAGCGCTAAATACCTGGGAGATGTCTTTGATATTCACGGCGGCGGGATAGATTTGATATTTCCTCATCACGAAAACGAAATGGCCCAGGCCTACGGTATCAGCGGCAAAAGATTGGCAAACTACTGGCTCCACAACGGATTTATTACAATTGATAAGGAAAAGATGTCAAAATCTTTGAAAAACTTTTTTACCTTAGAGGATATTTTTAAGAGATATGAGCCGGAGGTAGTTAGATATTTTTTAGTCTCAACACACTACCGCAGTCCTCTTGATTTTAATGAAGAGAAGCTTAAAGAGGCAAGGACATCCCTGGATAGTCTCTACCAGACCTTTCGCCAGGTAGAGGAGATACAAAAAATGGGAAGTGCAAAAATTGGGAGTTTTTTGCCCGGAAAACAATTCCGAGAGGCCATGGACAATGACTTTAATACCTCCGGAGCATTAGGGATAATGCATGAACTCTCCGGAGACATCAATCAGTCCGTAAACAGGTGGTATAAAGAAAAAAAAGGAGGCCGGGAGATCCTCGAGAAGTGTGAACTCCTCAAGGAGTGGGGAGATGTGCTTGGAATCTTTTTCAAGAAAGAAAAAATTGAAGACAGCGTGGATGTCCAAAAATTCATAGCGGAGAGGGAAAAGGCCAGAAAAGATAAAGATTGGAAAAAGTCTGATGAGATCAGAAAAAAATTGCAAGAGATGGGGGTAATTATTGAAGACACCCCCGCAGGGACTAGGTGGTATGTACAGAAAAATTGAGGTGGAAAGTTTTTTTCTGACCAGGCCGTAATTTAGATAAGCGGCCTTCTTCTCGTTCTACCTTTCTTTGGAGAGGGTAATTTGTGCCCGGCTCAAGGCCGGTGACATAACCGTCAGAGCGCGCGCCGGTACATTTCCAGATAGTAAAACAAGGCAGTTCTTTAGAAGAATACGTGATTGAAGAGGTTATGTCTTTATTTTTGTTAGTTAAAACTACAGTTGTAAGGCCTTTTTTGTTCTTTTTCATCTGAAATAAGTAACATTGCTCAACAAAGCCGGGAGTTGGCTTCTCATAGATATGATATTTTTTTAAACCCTCTCTTGCCCGCTCATTTACAGGTGTAATTTTTTTAACCGGAGCTATAAATTGGCTTCCTTCTTCTAATAGAGGAGGGCCAAAGTTAGTATGATAGAGGAGCTCGAATTCCTGAGAGGTCGCTCCCATGTTCTGCACGGTATCTGTAATAGAGATGGTATTACTATTTGCAGTAGTTGTGATGGAAGTTGTAAGTTTAAGATTTGTGCCAAACATGGAGGCTTCCCGGACTTCACCCCAGAGGGTTATTTGAGATGGCTTTTTCTGACTAATATGAATGCCAAAACGAGATGCCGGGATATTGGAGACCTTGCCATGCAGGGTAAGGGGGATTGTATCCATCCCTGGCGGTCCAAATGATTCCATGCCGCAGCGGCAAAGCCATTCATTAAAACCGTCAAGCCACGCAAGACCGCCCCTTGCCTCCAGATTAATAAGGGAAGGATGGATAATTTCTTCTACAGGAGATCTCCACCCAAGAGATATCCCGCGATATGCAGCAGAGAGTATATTCATGCCTCTTGTCGGGATAACAGTAAAAGAGAAGGCACCGTTATCTATTTCGACAATGTCTACTCCATCCTGTTTTC
>DAOWKF010000073.1 GCA_030640045.1 Candidatus Omnitrophota bacterium
CCATCCAAATAGTTTAAAAAGTATTGGCGCGGTCAAATAATAAGGGAGATTTGAAATTATTTTGATTTTTTCTTTTGTCTTAGAAAAGACCATTTTCTCCCAATCAATCTTTAGACAATCCCCTTCGATAAGCCTGCACCATGCACCACGTTGGGTACATGGCATACCCTGCATCGTCCTTAAATAAGAGCAAAATTCTCTGTCAATCTCTATACCTACCACACGGGCACCGGTTTTAATAATTTCTTGTGTGAGGATACCTCTTCCAGGCCCTATCTCCACAACTATTTCACCTGGTTTAAGCTCCCCCAAGGCTACTATTTTTTGAGCTATACTTTTATTCTTCAGCAGATGCTGGCCAAATCTCTTCCGCACTATTTTTTATTTTTTACAAGCCTCGCTGCAATCTTCACTGCCTCAAGAAATGAGCTTTCCTTGGCACAGCCTTTGCCTACAATATCATAGGCTGTGCCATGTCCAGGAGAGGTGCGGATTATCGGCAGGCCGAGGGTCACATTGACGCTTTTTTCAAAATAATTCATCTTTAGAGGTATAAGGCCCTGGTCATGATACATCGCCACAACCATATCAAATTTATCTACATGACGAAAAAGGCTATCAGCCGGATAAGGTCCTGAGACCTTTATACCTCTACGACAGGCCTCTTTAATTGCCGGCAGAATCTCTTTCTTTTCTTCCCTTCCTAAAAGCCCTTCTTCTCCTGCATGCGGATTAAGTCCGGTTACAGCTATATGAGGACTATTAATCCCAAGAGACGGACAAGCCGCATTTGCAAAGATTATATTTTTAAGGACCTCTCTTTTTTTAATAAACCTGCTTACATCTTTTAAAGGGACGTGACGTGTAACAAGGACAACCCTGATCCCTCCTCCAATGAGGAGCATGGCAAATTCCTTAGTTTTCGTAAGATGGGCTAGAAACTCTGTGTGGCCGGGGAAAGGAAGTCCTGCCTCTTCCATCCTCTTTTTATTAATAGGTAATGTCACTATCCCCTGGACACTTCCTGAAAGGGCCATGCTAACTGCTTTTTTAATAGATTTAATAGCAAGTTTTGCAGGTGATAAATTCGCCTTTTCTATCTCAATCAAATCTATCTCCCCTCTCTTAAATGTGGCCTTGCTTATGTCTTTGATTTTATTAATCTTAATAGATGCCCTGATTAATTTACAGGCGCGCTTAAGAGGGAATACCTTTCCTATAACTATCGGCCTGCAAAACCTGAGTATTGCACCTGAAGCAAAGGCCTTGATTATTATCTCCGGCCCAATGCCGGCGACATCACCGATAGTTAAGGCAAGGATTGGTTTAATTTTTTTTAATAGAGATATAGGAATTTTCTTTGAGGTTAGCTAACCACTTTTGATAAATGTTTGCAAATTTTTCCTGAAAAAGTTTTTGTTTTATTTCTTCCTTAACTTCATCAAAATTCTTTGCCTGGGCCTCTTTTACAGCCTCGACCTTCATAATCTGATAGCCCAATCTCGTTTTGATTATGTCACTTACTTCTCCAACCTTAAGGGCCTTTATGACATCTCTTATTTCAGGGATAAGCTTATCTTCCTCCAGAAAACCCAGGTCTCCTCCGGATGAAGCATTCGGATCTTCTGAATATTCCTTGGCGAGCATAGAAAAATCTTCTCCTTGTTTTATCTTAGCCAGCACCTCCTGCGCTTTTTTTTCTACATCCTCCCCGGGGCTATCTTTAATTAGAATATGTTTAATCCTGTACTTGGTTTCGTGAAAAAATTCACTCCTATTGGTCTCATAGTAATTGCGAATCTCCTCTATGTCTACACTGACCTTTAATTTCACTTCCTGGTCAACAAGCCTCTTAATGCAAAGCTGGTTCTCCAGACGTTTAGAAAATTTGGCCATGGTAATCTTCTGTTCTTCCAGCGCCTGTTTAAATTTATCTTCACTGGCAAATGTCTTTTTTACATTTTCGAGCATAGCCCTGATTTCCCCGGGACTGACCTCGATACTGCGGCTCTTTGCCTCCTGGAGCAGGATCTTTGTATCAATAAGTTTATTTAAAATTTCCTCTCTCGCCCGCGTTAATTTCTCAACTAACTCCTCTCCCTCGTAAGCAGCCTGAAATTGTTTGCGCAAGGGGCTAAGGGTAGTTTCTATCTCGCTCAATAATATTACCTCGCCATTGACAACGGCTATGATTTTCTCTACTACTGAAGACTCGGAGAAGAGAGTATTCTGGCTGAGGAAGAGGAAGATAACAAAGGCAATTAGAGAAAAAGAATTTTTAATCTTCACGCCGGCCCATTTTAACCACGAGGTCAGCCACAATCCCCAGGACAAAGATTATCAAACCCGCCAGAAATATCATAATATCCGATTCCTTAATCCTATGGATGACAACTGCATCATACAGAGTCTTAGCAAAACCCCATAGAAGGATTAAAGAGGCTAACGGGAAAAATATCTTTAACGGTCTAAAATACATGACAGTGCGAAAGACTAACATAAGATAGGCGTAGGTATCAGTAATGGGATGAAACTTGGAACGGCCCACGCGCGGATAATATTCGATAGGGATATATTTGACCTCGAGGTTATCGCTTAAAAATGCAACAGTAATAGTGCTTACCCATGAATGTCCCTGGGGAAGAATATTAAAATATCGTAAAGCCAGGTCCCTGCGAAATGCCCTGAAACCAGAATTTAGATCCGGGATCTTTGCCCGCGTAATATACTCAGCCAGTTTTCTAATCACAAATTTTACAGGACCGCGCAGAAGGCGCCAGCTCCCCCTCTCCTTCTTCCGCCATCCCACCACCATATCGTATCCTTCCATCTCTTTAATAAGACGGGGGAGATCATGATTGGGATAGGTATTGTCAGCATCGGTAGTAGCTATAATTTCTCCCCTGGCCTGCTTAATGCCGGTCATGATAGCCCGGCCGGTACCGCGGTTAGATTTATGTTGGATAAGGATTACATCTTTACTTTTAGCAATCCGTGCTGTGTTGTCAGTTGACCCATCATCAACTACTATAAGCTCATACTCATAGCTGCTTTTTGCCATGGCCTCTTTGACAGTGTCTATATCTTTGCCAATGGCCTCTTCTTCATTAAAGGCAGGAATAATTATAGTAACTTTTGGCATAGTCATATTTTATCTCTAATAATTCACAAAATCAAATAAAAAATAAAAAATTTGATTGATATTGACAAAAACAAAAGGAGTGGGTATACTTCAAGTAATATGAAGAGATATAAAATAGTTATAAGCTTATTGATCCTCACCGGATTAGGATTTGGAAATTATCTGGCTCACAGATATTCCTTTAATGAACTGGAAATTATCCTGGTCAATTCCTTTATTATAATACTTTATTTCTTCTCTCGCGTGACTATCGCACGAAGAGAAAGGAGACTCAGCAGTATCAATAAAGAATATGAAAGACTGAACCTAATCTATGAAACCGAACATAACGACACGGAGATCCTGCACATCCTGGATGAAATCTCTGCGTCTTTTATGGCAAACAAAAACCTGCGGGCTGTCTTCGAACACACCTTAGACGGAATTCAGCAGGTATTGAAGGCGGAGATAGTTCTTCTTGAGATAATAACAGAAAAAGGTTCTATCCCAACCACCAAGGTAGTGAGGGGCCTTGAAAATCTGGAATTAAACGACAACATCTATATGAAGGTGATTGTCCAGGGAAGCTCTGTGCTTATAAATAATTTGAGTTCGTATCACACAGAATATAGAAGATATAAGTCTCTCGCTGACCAGGGCATTAGCTCTTTTCTTATCGCTCCTTTGAAACTGACTAAAGAACCTATAGGATTGCTGGGGATATTTGCTAAAGAGGCTTTTGACTTTACAGGAGAGGAATTAAGGCTGCTTACCACCTTTACCACCCATGCAAGTTTAATTATTGAAAACGCAAGACTCTTAGAGACAACCAGGCGCCTGTCCATAACCGACGAATTAACACAGCTCTATAATTTCCGCCACTTCCAGAATAGATTTAAAAATGAATTTCAAAGGGCCAAACGCTATAAACATAACATGTCAATCTTAATGTGTGATATAGACTATTTTAAAAACTATAATGACACAAATGGACACGAGGCAGGTAATGAAATCCTGAAAAAGGTAGCCGGGATTATGACAAATTCAGCAAGGGACGTCGATTTAATAGCCCGGTATGGCGGAGAGGAATTTGTCCTTGTCCTGATTGAGACAAGCAAAGATAACGCGAAACTCTTTGCTGAAAGACTAAAAGAGAAGATAGAAAAAGAGACCTTCCCCCATCAAGAGAAACAACCTAACGGTAATCTGACCATTACGATAGGAGTGGCTGGTTTTCCTGAAGATGCCGTTACTTCAAATGAACTAATAGAATACGCTGATAAAGCACTCTATCGCGGGAAAAAAGAGGGGAGAAACAGGGCCATAGCCTATTGAAAAAAACAGCTCAGAATTCTCCCTCCATAGTACCAACCTCAAGCTTAATCTCAGCCCTCTCTTCTACCCTCTCTACCTTACCGTCGCGTATCCAAAAAATTCTATCAGATACATCAAGCATCTTAAGGTCGTGGGTAGCAGAGATTATAGTTACCTTCTTCTCCTTATTCAGACGCTTCAAGAGATCTATAATCTCTTTACCTGTTTTTAAATCGAGATTCCCTGTAGGCTCATCAGCCAGGACTATGGCCGGGTCATTTGCCAGGGCTCTCGCTACAGCCACCCTCTGCTGCTGCCCGCCTGACAGTTCCAGAGGCTTATGGTGAAAGCGGTCCCCCAGACCTACAAGATTTAAAAGCTCCATGCCTTTATTCATGCTGTCATCCGTAGACATGCCTGCAAAAATCATAGGCAGGGTAACATTCTCCATGGCAGTCATAACCGGGATAAGATTAAATGTCTGGAAGATGTAACCTATCTTTCTACAGCGGAGCCATGCCAGTTCATAGGCATCGAGCTGGGCTACATCTACCTCGTCAATATACACCTTGCCCTCGGTCGGTTTGTCCAGACCGCCGATCATATTGAAGAGGGTGGACTTACCCGAGCCTGAAGGCCCCATAATGGATATGTATTCTCCTCTCTTTATTTCAAGGTTGATGCCTTTGAGAGCTTCAAGAGGAATCTTTCCCAGTATAAAGACCTTTTTTACGTCCCTTGTTCTGACTACGTTCTGTTGTGTCATTGGCATGATTTTACCCCCCTTGAATGTGTAACCCATCGTAATAGCTTATAGCTTACGACTTACAGCTTACTACATTTCTGACCTCATTGCTTCAGCAGGAACCATCTTCGCCGCTTGCGAGGCGGGGAAAAAGGCTCCGATGACGGATATAACTACCCCTATGACCAGAGCCGCCAGGGCATAACCCATGAACTGTAGCTTTGGGAAAGTGGGGATGACCTGTCCTCCGTATCTGAGAAGACTTGCCATGATGACGAAGCTGCCCCCGACTATCACTCCGATGAAGGAGCCGACCAGCCCCTGGAAGAGGGATTCCAGCAGAAATAGTTTCCAGATGAAAGTGTCAAGTGCCCCAAGGCATTTCATGGTGCCTATCTCACGGTATCTTTCGGTAACGGACATAAGCATCGCGTTGGTTATTCCTACCACGCATACAAGGAGAGACAAACTCACCAGCCATATCTGCTGGGCGCTGGATTCTTCCTCTTCTTCCCGGAGGATAGTACTTATTTCGATACTGCCTTTCTCAATAAGTCCCTTATTAACCAGGTTGGTTGTAAAGATCGACATTAGAAATGCTATGCCGAGAATAACCCCGCCCGTGGTTATTATTGACCGCCAGAACCTGATGCGGAGACTCTTGAAACTTATCTCTAACGCCTTTTTCAAAGGAAGAACTATCTGCCGCTGGATTTTTTCCTTTTCATCAGCCATTTTTTCTTACCCCTTCTC
>DAOWKF010000083.1 GCA_030640045.1 Candidatus Omnitrophota bacterium
CTGTAACACTGAGGGGCGAGGATTTAAGGTAAAAGGGTGACTCGACAAAATCTAATAATGCCCTGGCAAATAATCTCTTGACTACGATATTGCCTGCTGCAAGGTCTTCTGAGGTGAGATCAGTTAAAGGCATAGAAAATGGGACATTTAATAAATTTTTTGCTTTTTTTATCTCACCAGCACTTACCTTTCGATAAGGAATAGTTAATTTTTTAGAAATGCAGGAAAGCGCAGGCCCTTTTAGAAGCACCTTTTTCTTTAAGGACTTGAGGACATATCTGCTATAGGCCTTGCCAAGTCTCTGTGCCTCTCTATGAGAACAATGGATTTTAAAAAAATCAGGATCACAATGATTTATATTTCCAGCAGTTCCAGTAAGGACCAAAACAGGAAATCTTCCTTTTAATGCTTTATTGAGTTCTCGAGATAAGTGTCCCGGCCAACCAGCTGAAATCTTATTTCCACCAGTAGCATCAACATGATTGGTAGCATTTATTAAAAGGCCGATTATTTTGCCTGAAGAAATAAAGACAAGGCTTGTAATAAGATTATCTACCGGGCCTTCCGGCTTAACTATTTCAGGACTCCTTCTGGGAGGATTTGTAACTACAGATCCATCTTTCATTATATAACGCCTGTTAAAAGATAACCCCTGCTCTCGAATCTTGGCTATATAAATCTCTGCCTCCTTTTTAGTACTAACGGCCTTTTTAAAGGTCTCTTCAATAAGAGGAACCAGCCTTTTCATAAATTGCTTTTCTTTTTTTACTTCAAAGCTGGAATATGTGGCTGGGGCTGTATGGGTATGAGTGCAGGAGACAATGATATTGTCATGGGGGATGGCAAATCGCTTATTGAGACGATTCTTTACTCTATCCACGTCCCCTTTGGAAAGCCCTATTAAATCCAGGTTGATTATTGCAAGGGTAGTATCTTCTCTCTCTAAGATAACTACCCTGGCATAGAGCTTATCCAGCACCCCATTTGATATCCTCTTATTGAAGTAACCAGCCAGACAAACCGACCTTTTAGGTGTGATGTCTATCCGGGCAATGCCTATTTTTGCCATTATTTAGCCAGGCCTAAAACTACTTTTTTGATAGCCCTGGCAATTAGCTGCATATGATTCTCCTCAAGCATGGGGTGGCACAAGGTTATAAATGTCCGCGCCTCAAGCCACGCGGAATTCGGGCATTGAACCTCATTATACTGGACAGAAGCAGGGTTTGTATACTCCTTTGACTTAAAAGGAAACTTTGCCTTGCCGAATCCATTGTGCTCCTGAAAGGCCTTTTCTTTATAACACTGCGGCCAGAAACAACGCCATACAGGGACCTTTTCAGCATCAATTGCATCACGAAGCTTTACAATATCTACCTTGAGTTTATCAATATCCACAACAATAGGAAAGACAAAAAAACCATTTGTCTTGTTGTCCTCATTGTGAACAGGGAGGCCAATGACTAAAGGACAATCCTTTAGCTCTTCTATGAGTACAGATCCATTTTTCTGCCTGCGGGGCAGATTCCACGAATCAAATCTCTTAAGTTCTTCTATCCCTATTGCTGACTGCATTTCAGTCATACGGTAATTAAAGCCGACTATATTATGTATATATGGAAGCTTTCCTTCCAGTTCCATCAGGCTTAAGCGCCTGGAGACATCATATCCATGGTCACGGAAAGACTTACACCGCCACATTACTTCCTCATTGTCAGTTGTAACCATTCCTCCTTCACCGCCGGTTGTAAATGACTTAGACTGGCAAAAACTAAAGGCACCTGCATCTCCCATAGTGCCTACCTTCTTTCCTTTATATGTACCGCCATGGGTCTCAGCGCAGTCTTCTATGACATAAAGATTGTGTTTTTTAGCAATAGCTAATATCTCATCCATATCACAGACATTGCCATAGAGATGCACCGGGATAATGGCCTTTGTTTTATTAGTGATCTTTGCTTCAATATCCCCTGGAGATATACAGTGGGTCTTTTTGTCATCCACATCTGCGAACACAGGAATAGCGCCTGCCTGAAGCACACAAAAAGATGAGGCGATAAATGTATAGGAAGGGA
>DAOWKF010000050.1 GCA_030640045.1 Candidatus Omnitrophota bacterium
CGACTGGTTTGCCTCGTTCAGTTTATTATAGGCGCGGGTCATGTGCCCGGCCATTACCTCGAACTCAGATTTAAAATTCCCCATCTCTTTAGCGAGAGACTCAAGGTGCTGAAAAATCAGCTCTGTCTCCTTTTCGAGCTTAAGACCTTTAAGCCCCCACTGAATAATCATAAGGTAAGAAAACATCGTGCTCGGAGAAACAAGGACTACATTCTTCTGGTTGCTATAAGTGCTTATCTCCATATCCTTATCATTAACTACAAGCTCATAATAAATATTCTCCGCCGGAATATATATCATTGCAAAATTCGAGGTGTTGAGAGCCGGCCTTATATATTTACGCTGGACTTCATCAATCATTTCCTTGACGCTGCGGATGAGCTCCTTCTTTCGCTTAAGCCTTTCCTTTTCGCCTTCCTGCGCCAGCATCTCATTAAAACGGTCAAAATAAGGAAATTTCGCATCGATAGGAACCAGCATCTTGTCGAGCCTGATAACGGCATCAATCTTTTCAGCCCCTAATGGATACTGCATCTCGTAATTATGCGGGACAAACTGCTTGAGTAAATTCTCCAGCATCACCTCTCCGCTTATGCCGCGGGTAGTAGATGCCGTAAAGATATTCCTCAAATTACTTATGCCCCCTGCAAGTTCCCTGCTTATCTCCATCATATTTAGATTAGCTGACTGGATGTGTCCCAATTTTTCTTTTAATTCACTGAAGACAGCTAATTTCTGATCGATAATCTGGCCCTGCTCTTGCATAGCCCTGTGCTGGGATTCCAGCCGCTGATTGAGGTTTTGAGTGATAAGCCCGAGCTGGGATTCAAGATTTTTCATCACCATCTTTGACTCAAGCAGGTGCTCTTGAAGACGGCTATGACGCCTGCCTATTATAAAGGCAATAACAATACCCAGGAGAATAACTCCGGAAGTAATAATGTCCATCATTTTTTTGCGCCCGTCAGAGAATCTTTCTCATCATAAATCTCGCCAAAGAGCTCCTCTAAGACATCCTCCATAGTCAGGATCCCGATATTCTGTTTTTTCTTATTCCGGACGATAAATGCGTGCTGGTGGTAAGTCTGAAACTTTTCTAAAAGGCTATCGGCCTTTTCGTCCTCATGGACAAATATGGGGCTTGACATAAAATCTCCCAATCTCGCTTCATAATTATCCCTGGCAATTTCTCTAAGCAGTATCCTCTGCTGGCAGATCCCTACTATATTGGATACATTTGTTTTATAAACAGGGATCCGGCTATACGGGGAATTAATTATATCCTCTTTAATTTCAGAAAGCCTGTTAACCATTGGGAGGGCGTAAATATTTTCTATAGGCTTCATCATAGCCGCGGCCTTTAAGTCATTGAGTTTGAATACCCTGTTGCAGAGAGTTTCCTCATCGGTCTCAATGGTTCCCACGTCTCTGCCTAATCTCAGCATAATCTTTATCTCCTGCTCGGTGACTTTTGGGAACTTAAGCCGCTTCCTGAAAGGGGCCGTGATAAAAATCATAATCCCGATAAAAGGTTTAAATACCCCCATTATAACCTGCAGCGGTTTTGCGCTTGTTAAGGAAATACGAATCTTATAGTGCTCTCCTATGGTCTTTGGTATTACCTCGGAAAAAATGATAATGGCAAAGGTCAAAACCGCAGAAGCCATTCCCAGCCATTGACTGCCGAATATATACGACACTCTCTGTCCTACATATATGGCACCGATAATATTAACGGCATTATTAAGCACAACTATAGTAGCAATAGCGCTATGGATATTTTTTTTGATATAGGAGAGCGCCTTTGCCCCCTTTCGCTTCTCTTCCGAGAGAACCCGGACCTTCATAAAAGGGACACTCAAAATGGCTGCCTCCGTCATAGAGCATATTCCTGAAATAACAAGCACGCCAATAATTAAAATAATCAATGAAATCATAATATTATCTCTCCACAGGATCCAGAGACTTACCTGTAGTAGATGAAAAAACCTTAATTTCCTCCAAACCCAGATACGGATCCTCCCCTATATTTATCTTTTTATGATACTTCTTTCCAAGGATATTTATCTTACTCCTCATTTTTTCAGCCAGGTATGCCGCCAGAGACGAATTAGCCTTAATGATGAGATATCTCTCATTTGTCCGGAGGCATACTCTTTTTAGCTTGCGGAGGGCCTCCATGCTCACGGTGAAGTGTGACGGAATATAACCTTCTCCGCGACAATGCGGGCATTCACTGCAGAGGGTCTTAAGCAAGCTCTGGCGCGTCCGCTGTCTTGTCATCTCCACCAATCCTAATTCCGATATCTTCAGGGTTGTAGTCTTTGCCTTATCCCTTGAAAGCTCCGAACGAAGTGTATTTAAAACAAGCCTGCGGTTTTTTTGCGAGATCATATCGATGAAATCTACTATAATTAATCCCCCGAGATCCCGGAGACGAAGTTGGAGGGGAATCTCACGGGCTGCCTCTATATTTGTCTTAAAGACAGTCTCTTCAAGACTGCTGCCGCGACCGACAAATCTTCCGGTATTGACATCTATAGAGACTAATGCGTCTCCTTCTTCGATAAGCAGATACCCTCCTGACTTGAGCCAGGCCTTTTTCCATAACAATTTCTTTATCGTTTTTTCTATTTTAAAGGAATCAAATATAGGTGTGGGATTGTCAAAAAACGTAAGCCTGTTTTTTAGATCAGGCCGGATAATATCCAAAAACCGGCTGATATCAGTGAACCCTGCTTGAGAATCCACAACTATCTTTTTTATATCTGAATTAAAGGCATCTCGCAGGACCCGATACGGCAAATCCAGTTCCTGGTAGGCGCAAAACGGCGCCTTTTTCTTCTCGCTTTCCTTCTTTGTTTTCGTCCATAGATTTGTAAGGTAATGAATATCCTGTAAAAATTCCCCGCGGTCTTTCCCTTCACCGGCAGTGCGCACAATAAGACCCACATCCGGCGATTTTATATTTTTTATAAGGCTTTTTAACCTCTCTCTTTCTTTGGCGTTATCTATACGGCGGGAGACACCTACATGGTCAACTGTTGGCATAAGGACCATCAGCCTGCCTGCCAGAGAGATATATGTAGTGACTCTTGGGCCTTTGGTCCCTATCGGATCTTTGACTACCTGGACCAGTATCTCCTGGTCCTTTTTTAAAATCTCCTCAATTTTGACACGGCGGCGGAGCCCTCCCTTTTCGACAAGGCTGCCCACGACAACAGGATTGACAAGTGTCTCACCCATGTGTTCTTCCATTGTCCCTGCCTCTTCCGCAACATCGCCGACATAAAGAAAACCGTTTTTTTCTACCCCGATGTTAACAAATGCCGCCTGCATACCAGGGAGCACTGTCTCAACTCTGCCTTTGTAGATATTCCCGACTATACCTCTTGATTCCTTTCTCTCGACAAAAATCTCATCCAGCGCGCCATTTACTAAAACAGCAGCCCTGGTCTCTTCCTCTTCCATATTGATGATAATTTCTCTTGTCATAGTTTTAAATCTCCTTAATCTCCAAAACCTTTATCCCTTCAGGGAAATCCTTATTTAATCTCTCCATTACTTCCCCAGGCGCGATATTCTCCGTAAGAAACACAGCTACATACTGAGAATCGCTCTTTTTTCCTACTGCCAGCGCAGGCCCCATGGAAACCTTAACCCTTGGATGAAAACCGCCGGTATACTGAAGCGGTAATCCTGACCTGCGCAGGGCGCGGGTAATAGCCCTCATAAACTCCAGATGCGAAAGGAAAATATTTTCCTTAGCCAGCCTTAGTCTCAATTTCATCTGAAATATTTCGCTTCTATTTCCGGGGGGGATACTTTTAGGCGAGAAAAAAGACTATTTTTTCTTTTTACGAGACTTCCATTTCTCTTCTGAACGCCTCTTTAACATCTTTCCTAATCTTTCTTTCTCGTAAGCGGTAAGAGCTGCATCATCTTCGACAATACGAGGTGTGATAAAAACAAGCAATTCGATCTTGTCTACCTCTGTCTTTTTATGCCGAAATAAAAGCCCTAAAAGCGGTATATCCCCCAGGATAGGTACCTTATTAATTGTATCCGTTTTCTGGTCCTTTACCAGCCCGCCAAGGACCAGGGTTTCACCGCTTTTAATGACCACCTGTGTATCTGCTTCCCGGGTAGTAATACGAGGCGCAGTAAAACCAGTGCTTCCTGTAACACTTCCACCTAGGGAAGTAACTGCAGGGCGTATTATCATATTGACTCTATTTCCTTCCCATATCTGGGGCACAACAAGCAGCTGTATGCCGATATGCTCATAGTGATCCAAAGACTCCCTCAGAGTACCGGCGTCAGTAACCTCTGATTTTAAGAGAGGATATCTCTCTCCTACCAATATATTCGCCTCCTGATTGTCCAGGGTCATTATCTTCGGGTTTGAAAGAAGATTGTAATGAACATCCGTAACCATTGCCTCCAACACTGACTGCATCGCAATAAAGGAAAGAGAGCCAAAGGTAAAGGGAGCGGAAGCAGTGGTGAATTCACTAGCTGGCGTTACTGATAAATACGGGAAAAATTCTTCTGGTGTATCTGGATTAAGGTCTGTTGCCGCAGGGAATACGCCTCCTTCACCACGGTCACCCGGGTCAATAGATGGGAAAAATTTCCCCCTGGCCCCTTGCTTTTTATCAAACGGAAATGTTGAAGGGATCTTTGAACCGGTTAAGGTGGCTTCAACATCCCAGTTGATCCCCAGCTTTTCTTCATCATTTGCATTTATCTCTACTATCAAGGCCTCTATCATAATCTGTTTCGGCAGGACATCAAGCTCCTCAATGAGTTTAGTCATCTTCTCTACTACCGGCAGGATATCGCTGAGAATAAGGACCTTTGACATTTTTTCTTCCCCTTCAGCTTTTTCTCGGGCAATAACTTTACCGCCGAGCCCCTTCTTCTGCCATCCGGCCCGGGTAGTCTTCTGAAATACAGTAATACTGCCCTGGGGAGATAGCTGTTTCTCCAGTGCAGCCTTTATATCATTGGCATCTACATATTTCAGCTCAACGACTTTATTTATGAGAATCATCTGTTGTTTATCTGCCTCAACTAATTGCCTGATAGCCTCCTTTTCTAAACGAAGTTTTTCAATCGTGCTCACGCGTATGATATTCTCTTTTTTCTCATAACCAAATCCATAGGTCTTTAAAATGACATCAAGAGCTGTCTCCCATGGGACATCAACAAGCCTGGTAGTAACCTTGCCTTGAACTTCAGAGCCGGCAATGATGTTTACCCCGCCTTTGTAAGATATGACCCTCACGACATTCCTGATATCCGCATCCTTAAAATCAACAGTAATAGTACCCTCTCTGCCTGGCTTATCTTCTGCAATAATAATAGCCTCTTCTTTTTCTGCATCTGCCGGCTCTTCAGCCAATAATGGCAGAGGAAACATTAAAGAAAGAACTAAAACTATCTTAACAAAAAAAGCTAATCTCATATTTATCCCCCCATATTAATCCATTCTTAGGTCAAATGTCTTGTCCTGGTAACTAAGAACGACTTTATCCTTCTCTATCTTTATTATTGTCACTCCCCTGATTTTATCACCAGAACTAACAATCTCATCATTGATAATAGCCATTGGCTTTATAGGATCCCAGATTATACCCTCCAGATATAAGTCCGAGGCCTTAAACTGCAACCCTCCTTCAACAACTGATACAGGCCGGCCTTTTTTATCTACTAATGGCACAAACGGGTCACGCTTGTTGTGAGAAGCATATAGAAACTTTTCCTCTTCTATCGGTTTAAGTTCTATCTCCCTGGCTAGAACCTTCTTCCCTGGTCTCTTTACTCTCTCGGCCGCGTCCGGAGCTTTTTTACAGGAGGGAAGAAGGAGGAGAATAAGTAAAATAATAATACGCAACCTAAAGGTTGCGGCTAGGCAAAGCCATCCCTTTAGGGGTACCTGGTAGTCGCGGGCTTTAGCCCGCGTTAATTTATTTCCCCACAACATAAGTGCTTAAATTAAGTGTAACTCCGTGCTGAAAGACATCTTTCCCTGTATCTATAGAAAGATTGTCTATCTTAATAAAGCGCGTAGCAATTTCCAACTGATTGATATAAAG
Organism: Candidatus Omnitrophota bacterium; assembly: GCA_030640045.1. Lineage (GTDB taxonomy): Bacteria > NPL-UPA2 > BS750m-G34 > BS750m-G34 > BS750m-G34 > BS750m-G34. The sequence continues at coordinate 6,102 of DAOWKF010000050.1, forward strand.
ACCCAGTTCATGATATCCGCAGGTAAGCCTCATAGTGATTGGCCAGCGATAGTACGGGAGGTCTATCTTTTCATCCTTCAGACTGGTCATCGAGCCCGGCTTGATGAATTGATACTTAATCTTTGCATCAGTAGCAATACGCGCCAGGTCTTCTAAAAGCTGGTCTGTCTCCTTCTCATTAGGAAGCTTCCCTTCATAATATTTGATCTTTTTGTTAACAGCCCGTATCATGCTTTCATATTCTTCTTTTTTGCTTATAAGCGCCTTAGCTTCGGCTAAATTCTCTTCCTCCTTAAGCACCTCAGCCTTAATTCTTTCATAGTTCTTAAGCCGGGGTTTTATCGTCATAGTAAAGAGTCCAAGGACTATGGCTAACCCAACACCCCACAATATCCATGCCTGAGTCTTATTGATAGATTTTAAATTAACTTTTGCCATCTCACTTAAACTGACATGTAAGCTCGAATCTCATAAGCTCGGTCTTGCCGATAGTCTCACGCTCTGTTGAAACTAATTCCACATTGGCAAAGTCTTCAAAAAAAGCCCCATGCCCTTTTATGCGTCTCATGAAATCGCCTACCTGCTCAACCATCTTTTCCCCTTTATCCGAATATGTCTTACCGCGAATTACAAGTGTAGATATTTCTGCCCTGGTTACAACAGAAACCGACGAGAGCCATACGCTGGGCGGCATAAGGTCGCTAAACTGGTTGAGTTTCTTCGCCCATAGAAGACGCTGGATGAGAAGTTTTTCCATGAGCGCCATCTTTGATTCCAACCTCTCTTTATCGCCTTTTAATTTTAATACCCTCTCATATTCAGGGCGAATGGCTTCATACTCTTTTTTCAAAAGACCGAGCCTTTCTTTCTCCTGATTTATTTTCATACCAACCAGCGCGTGAATAAGGACAAGAATAACTACAATCCCTCCGCCGATAAGAGACATGGCTTGGACAGGAAGGGTGGTCTTTTTCTTTGGTCTTAATTCTGCGGGTAATAGGTTAATCTTAATCATTTCTCAACGTGCAGCGCAAGCCCCAAACTTACTGCCAGTGTCGGAGCGACATGCCCCCATTCCTTTACTCCTCCGCTTATCTTTAAATCCTTAAACGGGTCCCAGGCCTCCACTGTCATCCCAAGGGACTCGCTTAAAAATTTATCAATCTGCGGCAGGAGAGACGTTCCCCCGGTTAAAAATACATGGCTGATATTTTTTTCCGTTGCCTGATTCTCATAGTAATCAAAAGAGAGCCTTATTTCTCCGACCAGCTCTTCCATGCCAAGGTGAAGCGCTTTATTAAAGGCGTCACTTTCAGTGACATTTCCGCGCTCGCGTTTTAGTTTCTCCGCCTGGCTGAATTCTAAACCGAAATTTTTGGCCAGGGCTTCAGTTATATCCTTGCCGGCAAGAAATACATCCCGCGTAAAATACGGCACACCGCCGCGCAAAATATTTATATTGGTCAGGCTATGGCCTATATTAATCAGCGCCACACATTCTTCCTTGTCCGGAGACTTAATCCTTTCAAAGGCATTGATCATGGCAAAGGCATCTACGTCTACAACCGCTGGTTTAAGAGAAGCCCCGTCAAGAATAGAAATGTGCTCTTTGATTAAATCCGTTTTGGCTGCTACTAATAATATCCTCATCTTATCGGGGGTATGTTCCATCTTTTCTTCCAGGACCTGGTAGTCCAGCTCTACATTTGCCAGATCAAACGGGATATATTGTTCTGCCTCAAATCTTATAGCCCCTGCCAGCTCCTCCATACTCATATGGGGCATCTCGATATAACGGACAATGACAGACTGCCCGGCTACCGCGCTAACTACATCCCTCTCGTTAATATCTGCCTCTTTCACGCCTTTTTTAATAGCATCGACTATTTTCTCTTTCTTCTGAGTTAGCTTCTCTTTATCTTCAGCCTCCGTGCTATCCTTTTCCTTCTTGAAAACAGGCGCGCTCTCCGGAGAGGCACTGTTTATCTTCTCATCTACTCCATCAGCTAACTTATCAGCAACATTTTCAGGATATATCTCAACCCGCGCTACATTGGTAAGCTCTATATCCTGAGGGCCTTGGATCAGGCGGCAGACCTTAACACTGTCAGTGCCGATGTCAATACCGACTTTTACCTGTTTTTTCTGCGTAGCCATATTTAATTTATTATAATAGTTATGGTAAATTTGTCAAGCTTTCCCAGCGCAGCCGAAATCTATCATCTTGCTCTTTACCCATTTGTAGATAGCCTCTCTCCCTTCACCCAGGTATTTCCGCTGGTCAAATACATCCGGGTGTTCGTGAAAATATTTACGAATAGCCCCGGTAAATGCAAGGCGGCCGTCCGTATCAATATTAATCTTACGCATCCCCAATTTAATAGACTCTTTAATCGTATCTATCGGAACACCCATGGCTTTTTGCAGCTTACCGCCGTATTTATTTATCTCTTCAATAAGTTCCTGCGGAACACTTGACGAACCGTGCATGACCAGGAAAGTGCCAGGGACACGGCGATGAACTTCGGTAATAATATCCATGGCAAGTTTAGGAGTGGCCTTGAATTTATATGCGCCGTGTGAAGTCCCTATTGCTAAGGCAAGCGCATCCACACCGGTCTCTTTGACAAAACGCTCCGCATCTTTTGGATCCGTCAAAATAACCTTACTGGCAGCGATCCCGTCCTCGATCCCGCCGAGCGTGCCGAGTTCTCCCTCTACAGTCACTCCCTTCTTATGCGCATAATCCGCTACCTCTTTTGTGACACGCGCATTGTCGTCAAAACTTCGAGGGGTCTTTCCGTCTTCTTGTAATGAGCCATCTATCATGACTGAAGTAAAACCAAGATCAATAACCTCCTTGACCAGGGCGAGATTAGCTCCATGGTCAAGATGCAGGGCTATGGGTAGATACGGATATTTTTTTGCCGCTACCTGGACCATTGCAACTAAAAGTTCTTTATCCGTATACTTCAACGCAGTTTTACTCACCTGGAGAATTATCGGAGACTTCGCCTCATCTCCCGCCCTTATAATCCCCTGGAGCTGTTCCATATTATTGACATTGAACGCCCCTACTCCATATCCACCCTTTTCAGCCTTTTCCAGAATTTCTTTCATCGGACATAGCGCCATCTTTTTACTCCTTTCTCTACTTACAAGCAAATCGCCTCTGGCGATAACATATAGTGGTTGGAATTGTCTTTTGAAATTCCATACCATTAACTAAAACACTCTTTAATTCTCTCTGCCAGCCTCGTATAACGGGCCTTCACCTCATTATTCTTAAGCGCGATAGCCATTGCTTTCATCGTCCCTATAATAACCACAAAATTTTTAGCCCTGGTCACAGCAGTGTATAAAAGATTTCGTTGGAGAAGCAGGTAATGCTGCACCACCATCGGCAATATCACAGCCTTGTATTCACTGCCCTGACTCTTATGCACTGTAATAGCGTAGCTCAGGACTATCTCCTCAAATTCCCCGGGTGTATATGTAATA
>DAOWKF010000001.1 GCA_030640045.1 Candidatus Omnitrophota bacterium
AGAGAGATGTTGTTATCAAGAGAGAGAAGAAAACTTGCTGAAGAGTCAGCAGAGAAAGTGGAACATATTAACCTTGAATTAGTTCCTAATTATGGCGAAAGGCTTATGCTTGACGAACAGAATTTTGGAGAATTAAGGTATGCCAAAAATTAAAAATATTAAGTTAATTGCTGCTTTTGATTTATGGTATAAAATTTCAAAAACTGAAATTCCAACCACTGAAAAATCGCCGAAGGCAATTTTCTTGGCAGTTTGAACTTCAGGAGGTTAATTTATGGAAACATGGGAAGCGAGACTTTATGAAAAGAAGATTCTCATTGCTGATGGCGCTTGGGGCACAGAACTGTTCCACAGGGGACTGCCATTAGGCGATGCGCCCGAGAAATGGAATCTTGATAATCCAAATGCTGTTGAATCCGTAGCTTCGATCTATGTTATGACAAAAATTTGTTAGAGGAAGATTATAAATGAAAGGATATGTTCAGGTTTATACGGGTGAGGGGAAAGGCAAAACCACCGCTGCTTTGGGGTTGGCTTTGCGGGCAGCGGGAGCAGGCCTTAAAGTTTATATCGGGCAATTTATGAAAAAGAGAAATTATAGCGAGCTTAAATCTTTACAAAAGTTTAAGGATAATATCAAAACAGAGCAATTCGGCAGACAGCGTTTTATAGGCCAGAAGATAATGAAAGAAGATAAATTATTAGCTCAAGAAGGCCTTGAAAAGATAAAGAAGATTATTCAGAGCGGGAAATATAATTTGGTTATCTTGGACGAGATTAATGTAGTTTTGAGTTATGGTTTACTGAGCGAAGATGAGGTAATTGAGATTATTAAAGCTAAGCCCGAAGCTCAAGAGATTGTGCTAACCGGAAGAGGTGCTTCTCAGCGGATTATGAAGTTAGCCGACCTTGTAACGGAAATGAAACAGATAAAACATTACTTTTCTAAAGGGGTTAAGGCAAGAGTGGGTATTGAAAAATGAGACGAAAGGCTAAAACAATTCAAATCGTCGGTACGGGTTCAGGCGTTGGCAAGAGTGTCATCGTTGCGGGATTGTGCCGCATATTCCTGCAAGAAGGTTATAAGGTAGCGCCGTTTAAAGCCCAGAATATGTCGCTCAATTCAGCGGTTACTCCTGATGGTTTAGAGATTGGCCGGGCACAGGCAATGCAGGCGGCGGCCTGCGGTTTAGAACCCTCTGTGAATATGAATCCGATATTACTTAAACCTACCAGCGATGTTGGTTCGCAGGTTATTGTTTATGGTAAGCCGGTGGGAAATATGACCGCAGTTCAATATTATAAGCACAAATCAAAGATTTTTGGCAAAGTTAAACAGTCATTAAATAGGCTCATGCAGGGGAACGATATTGTGGTTATTGAAGGGGCAGGTTCACCGGCAGAAGTTAATTTAAAAAAACACGATATAGTTAATATGAAAATTGCCCGCCTTATAAAATCTCCGGTATTACTTGTCGGGGATATTGATCGTGGAGGGGTGTTTGCCTGGTTGTTGGGAACTTTTGACCTCTTGCCTGTGGTTGAGAGGAAGTTGGTTAAGGGGTTTATCATCAATAAATTCAGAGGGGACAAAGCTCTTTTGGAAAACGGCCTGCGTTTTTTGGCAAGAAGGTCAGGCAAAAAAGTTGTCGGTGTATTGCCATATTATAATGATATACAACTTCCTGAAGAGGATTCCTTGTTTTTTGACCGGGTTAAATCCCGGCGCCGATTTTTTGAAGCGGACTTGATAGTCAAAAGTAAGGGAGGGGTAAAGAAGAAAATTTTATTTAAAAAGCCGTCAATCAATAAAATTGGTGCTGGGGTAAAGATAGTTGTGGTAAAACTGCCGCACATATCAAATTTTACTGATTTTGACATACTTAATCGCGAGCGAGGGATAGTGCTGGAGTATAGTACAGATTTAAAAACTATAGAAAAAGCTGATTGCATTATTTTGCCCGGCAGCAAAAATACCTGCGCGGATTTACAATTTCTTTATGACAGAGGTATAGCCGGTTTAATAAAAAAGAAAGCGGGCAAAGGTAATCTTGTTGTAGGAATTTGCGGCGGTTATCAGATGCTTGGCCGTAGTATACGCGATTTTTCCGGGGTGGAGAGCAAAAATAGTATTGAAGGGCTGGGCTTACTTGATATGAATACTGTCTTTGATAAGAAAAAAAGCACCTTTCGGGTGGAAGCAAAAGATATGAATAATAATTGTCTAATCAAAGGTTATGAAATTCATCATGGCCGCAGTAAAGTCAACTCCCCACCGCTTTTTTTAATTACTAAAAGAGGGAACAGGAAGGTACGTATCAAAGACGGTGCGGTAAATCATAAAGGAAATGTATGGGGAACCTACATTCACGGCATTTTTGATAATTCCTATTTTCGCCGCAATTTTTTAAACAAGTTAAGGGAAAAGAAAGGGTTGCGGGTTATCAAAGATACGGATGAGTTTTCTCGGGAGAAAGAATATGATAAACTTGCTGATTTATTAAGAGATAATCTCAACATGAAACTGTTAAAGGAAATCATCAATGGCAGAAAATAAGATTTCTTTATCCCCCAATGTTTTCTGCGAAAACAAATCAGGGGGGACGGCGAAAATCGCTTCGGGCCGATTTTCTTGCCCACGAGTTATTTTAGCGGGCACCCATAGCGGAGTAGGTAAAACTACGATTACGATGGGGTTGTTGAAGGCATTGAAGAATCGCAATATTTCCGTGCAGCCCTATAAGATTGGCCCTGATTATATTGATTCCGGATTTCATTCCAGGATCGCCGGCCGTATTTGCCGAAATCTTGACTCTTTTTTTCTTCCTAATGATGTTTTGCTTGAACTATTTAGCCGGCAGGCTAAACAAGTATCCTTTTCTGTGATTGAAGGCGTTATGGGGATGTATGATGGGTTAGCCCCTCGTTTTACTCGGGATAGCCAGACTGGAAGCAGTAAATGGCCAAAAGCGAACTCAGAAATAGGAAGCACTGCCCATGCAGCAAAGATTCTAAGGTCGCCGGTTATTCTTATAATTGATGCCGCTAAAATGGCCGCCAGCGCCGGGGCGGTTGTATTAGGGTATAGAGAATTTGACCGTAATGTAAACATCGCCGGTTGTATTGTTAATCAAGTTGCCGGAGTTTCACATTATCGGATAATCAAAGATAGTATAGAACAAAAAAGCGGAGTAAAGGTTTTGGGATATTTGCCCAAGAATCTCTCTTTTGCTTTACCGGAACGTCATTTGGGACTTACTCCAATACAGGAAGTAAATACCCGCAAGATGTATGCAGGAATAGCAAAAACAGTAGAGAAGTTCATAGATATTGATATGGTGGTGAAGATTGGTAAGGGAGCGCCGGCATTACCCGATTTTAAAAAGACTATTTTTATTACCAATGTTTCAGATAAACCCAGCTCTTTCTTACTGCGAGGAATTTCTTCAAAGCAGAAAAGGTCGGGGAAAAAGGTAACCATTGCTATTGCCAGAGATAAGAGTTTTCATTTTTATTATCAGGATAATCTTGATATTTTAGAGCATTTCGGCGCCCGCCTTCGTTTCTTTAGCCCTTTAAACAGCAAGACTTTACCCGGAGGCGCTTGCGGAGTTTATATCGGCGGGGGTTTTCCAGAGATGTTTGCTAAAGAGCTTGCTTCCAATAGAGCTTTGCTTAAGGAACTGAAGAATAGAAGTTTGCAAGGCATGCCTATCTATGCCGAGTGCGGAGGATTGATGTATCTTATGAAAGAACTTGAAACCTTAGACAAAAAGGTTTTTTCTATGGCCGGGATATTTCCCGGAAGAATACAAATGGGTAATAAGCTGCGTATGTTCGGCTATTACGATATTAAGGCAATGCGCGATAATATAATCAGCAAACGCGGATTTACTGCTAAAGGTCATTTGTTTCACTGGTCATACGCAATTAGAATGCCGAAAGAAGCGCTTTGCGCTTTCCAGCTTAGGAAGGGAGGTAAAACGTTTCCGGACGGCTATATGAAAGACAACACTTTGGTTAGTTATGTACATCTTCATTTCGGGAGTAATCCCGCCTGGGCAAAAAGATTTGTAGAGCAATGTAAAGGAGGAAGTTAAGTGAAACGAGATAAGATAGTTGTTGTTTTAAATCATGGGACGAGAAATAAACAAGCGCAGGAAGATTTTGTGAATTTTATTAATGCCGTCAGAGAAAAACAGCCTGATTTACGGATAGAATATGCTTCAATGGAGCTATGTGAACCGTGTTTACCGTCCGTAATTGACCGGCTATATGACGAAGGTATAAGGTATATAATTGTAATTCCCTTTTTTCTTTTTAGAGGGATACATATAACAGAGGATATCCCTAAAATCATTAAAGGACAAGAGGCGTCTCATCCGGGGTTAGAAATCGTTATGGGCAAGGTTTTATTATCGGATGAGAGATTGCAGGATATCCTATTGGACAATATCAAGGAGACAATATAATGTCGAGAGAATACATGGCGCCGGAGGAAATCGAGAAGAAAAGTATGGAAATAATTGAGCGGGAGTTAAATGGACTAACATATTCTTTTGAACAAAAACAGATTATTAAACGGGTAATCCATACTACCTGTGATGTAGAATTTGGCAAAAGTATTATTTTCCATCCCCAGGCAATAGCGGCCGGGTTAGAAGCCATTAAATCAGGCAAGAGAATCATTACTGATGTGCATATGGTTGAAGCCGGTATCCGTGCTTATGATTTAACGGATTTTGGCAATGAGATACTATGTTTTTTTGATAAAGATAAAAACGAACCTAATAAAAACAACCTTCCCCGGGCAGTTCTGGCGATGAGAAAAGCGCAAAGATATATGAACGAAAGCATTATTGTTATCGGCAATGCTCCTACCGCATTATTTGAAGTCGTTGATATGATTAAAGAAGGCGGCGTAAGGCCTGTTCTTGTTATCGGTATTCCCGTGGGATTTGTCGGCGCCGCCAAGTCAAAAGAAGAATTATCTCAATTAGAAGTTCCTTATATTACCAATAAAGGCCGAAAAGGAGGCAGTACCATAGCCTGCGCTATTATAAATGCCTTGATTAAATTAGCAAACAGCAGGTTATGAGAAAATTCCTGCCTGAAGCAACAGTTGTTTAAAACCAAGCAGAGGCTTTTTACGGGGTTTTTTTATTTCCAAAAGACAACATTTTGTGGTATAATCCATAATTATGGAAATAAGGTCATTATATCCGTTTGAGCACCGCGAGGTAACATATGTCTGTTAAAAGAAATTATGCCAGAAAAACTACAATAGAACTATCGGATGAACAGTATTTTTTTCTGAAAGAAAAAGCTCTCGCGCTTCAGAAACAAAATAAAAACGCCTCTATTGTTTCGATTATTCGGGATTTAGTAGAGAAAGATCGTGAGAAATGGATAAAAGACAAAAGATCTTAAGGTACATAACTTAGTTAAATAATGTTGATAGAGAGCATTGAATCTATTTTTGGAGGATTAAATGAGCGACAAAAAACAAGTAGCTCTATTTGAAGGCAAAAAAATACGCAGATTTTGGGATGAACAGAATGAAAAATGGTTTTTTTCTGTTGTAGATGTTGTTTCGGTTCTAACAGAAAGTCAGAATCCCGCGGTATATTGGCGTGTTTTAAAGAAACGTCTTATGGATGAAGGGGCAAATGAAACCGTTACAAAATGTAACGGTTTGAAAATGCGGGCCGCGGACGGCAAGATGCGTGTTACGAATATGGCTGATACGGAGACCATGTTTAGACTTATTCAGTCTATTCCCTCCCCTAAAGCTGAACCGTTTAAACTATGGCTTGCTCGGGTAAGTTATGAACGTGTTGAGGAGGCGTCTGATCCTGAACTGGCTATTCAGTGGGCAATAAGGACGAAATAAAATGAAAAGATATAAAATATTCGTAAGTGGTGTCCAGAAAGAATTAAAAACCGAACGTCGGGCAGTCAAGGAGTTTGTCCGCAAGGATGTTCTTTTGTCGGAATATTTCGATGTTTTCTTATTTGAGGATGCTTCTGCTAAGAGTAAATCAGCTGAAAAAGCGTATATAGAAGAAGTGCGGAAAAGCGATATCTATATAGGCATTCTTGGCCAAAAATACGGAGAGGTCGGAAAAGGAAAGATATCATCGACAGAAACTGAGTTTCGTGAAGCCAAGGCAAAACACAGAGAGATTTTGATTTTCATTAAAGGTAATAGTGCGGATGATAAAACGCGTGATGCAGGTGTTCAAAAACTTATTAGGGAAATACGGGATTCGAAGAGAGGATTTAGTTACAAACGGTTTAAGGATACGACAGAGCTTGCTCGATTGGTTTACGCAAGCTTAATAGATTTCTTAAAAGAAGAAGGCATTGTCGGCCGGGGTGCTTTTGATGAACGGGTTTGCAAGGAAGCCGCATTCGCGGATATTGACAAAAGTAAGGTCAAATGGTTTCTGCGTGTCGCAAGAGAAGCGCGAAAATTCCCGTTGAGCCCGGAAGCCTCAGTAAAAGATGTCTTGACCCATCTTAACCTACTTCGTGACGGAAAACTGACAAATGCTGCCGTATTGCTTTTTGGAAAAGAGCCTCACAGATTCTTTTTACAAGCTGAAGTTAAGTGTCTTCATTTGCCGGGTACCGAGATATGTAAACCTTTCCTGTCATACAAGATCTATAGCGATAATCTATTTGAACAGGTGGACAAATCCGTTGGGTTCGTTCTGGACATCATAAAACAGGCGGTTATTCAGCAAAAGCATACGCCACAATTTAAACGTCCTTTTGAGATTTCGGTGTTTGCGATTCAAGAGGCCATTGTTAATGCGGTTGCGCATAGAAATTACAATGTTACTTCAGGTGTACAGGTTATGGTTTTTACTGACCGCGTTGAGGTGTGGAATTCAGGAAGCCTTCCTCCTGAACTGGGAATAGCCGATCTTAGAAAACCTCATACGTCTTTTCCAGCTAATCCTCTTCTTGCAAATGCCCTTTATTTTGCCGATTATATTCAGAAAACGGGGTCCGGCACATTGGAAATGATCAAACAATGCAAAGCCCAAGGGGCACCAGAGCCGGAGTTTGTTTTGATAAGGAATGTTGAGTTTAGAACGATTCTTGCAAGGGATATCTATACGGAAGATGTATTGGCTAAGATGGGTCTAAATGAGCGCCAGTCAAAAGCGATAAAATATATTAAAGAAAAAGGACGGATTAGTAATCAGATTTATCAAGAAATTAATAAAGTGATAAAACGCACTGCATCCCGCGATTTATCAGGTTTGGTATCTCTTGGCGTTTTCAAGAAAACCGGTATTACAGGAAAAGGGACATTTTACGTTCTAAGGGGACATAAAGGGGACAAAGGGGACATATAGAACGATGGACAGATTGGTCAAATGTGCTATAAGAACTGCAGAATGAATGAAAATATGAAAGCAAATTGTTTTCTAAGAACAGGAATAACTACCGGGGCGTGCTCCCAGGCAGCAGCTAAGGCGAGTGCGGTTATGCTGACCGCGGGCAAGGTCATTGACCGCATCGAGATAGAGCTGCCTAATGGGGAAACCCGCACGGTTTCGCTTATTAAACAGGAATTAAAAGGAAAATATGTTCGGTGCAGTGTCATTAAAGATTCGGGTGAAGAAGATAAGGATGTGACCAACGGGATTGAGATTGTCTGTAAGATACAGGAGAAAGAAGGCGCTGGAATAGAGTTAAAAGGCGGTAGAGGAGTAGGCAGGGTTACCCGTCCGGGGTTAGCCGTTGAGGTAGGTGAGTATGCTATCAATCCTGTTCCTCGGCAGATGATTATTCGCGATGTAACGGGTATTCTGCCGCGGGAAAGAGGCTTTGTAGTTGAGATATCCGTTCCTGAAGGAGAGAGGATAGCAAAACAGACTTACAACCCGCGTCTGGGCGTAGAAGGGGGTATATCCATTATCGGGACAACCGGTATAGTTAAGCCCAAGTCCCGGGAGTCGTACAAAAAATCCCTCATAGTTGAACTAAACGTAGCCAAAGCGGCTGGATATAAAACTATTTTTATTGCCAGCGGTTATCTGGGAGAACGGCTGCTTACCGGGCATTTTGGTATTGCTGAGCAGCAAATTATTAAAGTTGGCGACCATGTAGGATTTATGTTGGAGCAGTGTTTAAATAAAGGTATTAAGAAAACAATGGTTATCGGACACATAGGTAAATTGGCAAAGGTCGCCGCCGGGCTTTTTAATACGCACAGTAAGACCGGAGATGCTCGCATGGAGACAATTGCCGCCTATGCCGCGGCGAACGGCGCAGATCGTGAACTGGTAAGAAAAATACTGAATCTTGAATTAGCCGAGGCAGCGATAGACCTGTTAAAGAAAAACAGCATTACGGGTGTTTTTGATGATATAGCCGGCAGGGTTACGGAAAGATGCTTACAGTACTGCCGGAATAAGCTCGAGGTAGCAGCGGTTATTCTTTCTTTAAAGGGAGAGGTAATTGGTAAATATCCGAAAGATATTTTTAACAGTATACCAGGAAAGTATAAAACACTTTCCTAACTACTAAAAATCGCAGTGGGAACCCTCCGCGTTAGAGGATTAAAGTTATTGCCGAAGGCGATTTTCTTGCCGTATAGGAAATTATATAATTTCCTATACGATAGCAAAAAGTTAAGTTGCGAGGCGATAGCCGAGCTTTCTTGAAAAAGATATGGGAAAGATTTATATCGTAGGAACCGGACCGGGAGATAAGGATTATCTTTTGCCTTTAGCAAAGAAAATAATAAAAAAGGCGGATGTGGTGATTGGTTCTTCGCGTTTACTGTCTTTTGCCCCTGAAGGCAAGAAGACCATTTTGCTAAAAAGCAATTATTCCCAAGTATTGAATTATATCAAGAAAAATAGAAATAGAGAAATAATAGTTGTGTTGGTTTCCGGAAGCCCGGGAGTTTTTAGTTTTAGCCGTAAAATAACAGCGGTCTTAAAATCTTCTGAATTCAAAGTGATACCCGGGATCAGTGTTTTACAGCTTGCCTGTGCGCGCATTGCCGAGACTTGGGATGATTTGTGTATTATTAGTCTTCATGCCAAAACCTTGCGCGGCCTGGATAAAAAAATAAAAGTTAACAAGAAAACAATAATCTTTTGCGATAATAAGAACACACCGTCTTATACAGCGAAGTATTTAATTAAAAAAGGCGCGGGTAGATTAGAATCAATAGCATTCGGTAACCTGTCTATGCCGGACGAAGAGATTATCAGAACGGATTTATTTCAACTTGCCGTTGCTAAAAGAGAATGGAAAGGGTTATGGCTTCTGTTGATAAAGAAAAGATAAGAACCAAAGGGAAACCCCGCACTTTCTACAAAGGGGAAAACCCAAAGAAGCAGAAAGGGCGGGGTAAACTTTATGGTATTGGTATTGGGCCGGGTGACCCGGAGCTGTTGACGATAAAAGCCTGCAAGATACTTAAAAAAGTTGATAAGGTTTTTGCTCCCCGTTCAAGCATACTTGCCGAATCACTTGCCCTGCGGATAATAGGCGATACCGTGCCTAAAAGCAAAATTAGAACTATTGTTTTTCCGATGACCAAAGAGAAGAAAAGATTGAAAGAGTTCTGGGAAAAGGCCGCAAAAAAGGTTTATAAAGAGCTTTCCCGAGGCAATGATATCGCTTTTATAACCATTGGGGATCCATTTATTTATAGTACTTATATGTATCTTTTGCGTTATATAAAGAAACTAGACAAGAGTATTGATATTTGTACTATTCCCGGCGTGAGTGTAGTTAATGCTATTGCGTCTTTATGTAACGTTCCCCTCGTCGAGGCAGAAGAAAAGTTTGCCGTCCTGCCTTTACCGAATAAAATGTCGCAATTAAAGAATGTTTTAAATCAGTTTGATACAGTAGTTTTGCTTAAAATAGGTAAAGGTTTAAAACGCCTGGTAAGGTTTTTGGAGAAAGAAGGCTATGACGGCTCCGTATATTTTGCCAAACGAATCGGCAGGCCTGAAGAGGTTGTTGCCCATAATTTATCGCAGATTAATCTTAACAAGAAAACCTTGGGATATATGTCAACTATGATTATACGCAGTAAGAAAAGGAAGAAGAAGATGAACCCGGCCCTTCCTAAAATGTGAAGAAGGGGTGGAAGAAAAGATAGAGATGGTTAAAATTATACGTGGGAAGAGAATTGGTGTGGTTAAATCTAAACTTAGTATAAAAGATGTGAGTGAAGGCAATAAAAGGAAGCGCAGAGTAAAAATTTATTTTATCGGCGCAGGGGCGGGAGATCCTGAGTTGTTAACCATAAAAGGACAGAAGATAATTAAGAAGGCGGATGTAATAATTTATGCGGGTTCTCTGGTAAATAAAGAGATATTAAAATGGGCTAAAAGAACAACAAAACTGTATGATTCCGCGAGTATGAATCTTAATGAGGTTTTTAATGTGTATAAAAAACTTAGCGGGAAAGCAAAGATTGTAGCAAGGGTTCATAGCGGTGACCCTTCTTTGTATGGAGCTATACAGGAACAGATTTCCTGGTGTGAAAGGCAGGGCATTGAATACGAAATAATTCCCGGGGTGAGTTCTTTTTGCGCCGCCGGCGCGTCCTTGCGGCAGGAGTTGACTCTTCCCGGCATAAGCCAGACGGTTATTATTACCAGAATTTCCGGTAAGACCAATGTTCCGTCCAGAGAGAAGTTAAAGAATCTTGCCAAAATAGGCTCAACGCTCATAATATTCTTGAGTATATCCAGAATAAAGCAGGTGGTTAAAGAGCTTCTTTATGGTTATAAAAAGACTACGCCGGCGGCTGTGGTTTATCGCGCCTCTTGGCCGGATGAAAAAGTTATAACCGGCAGCCTCTCGGATATTGCCGCTAAGGTTAAAACTTCCGGTATTAAGAAGCAGGCGTTAATATTTGTAGGTGATGTTTTGAAAAAAAAAGGGTTTCGGAAAAGCAGGCTTTACGATAAAACCTTTTCCCATATGTACAGAAAAGCAAAATGAAAATAGCAGCCATAGTCATTAATAAAGAGGGAGAGAAACTGGCGAAGAAGTTAAAAGCCGGCTTTAAAGGGCTTAAGATTGTAAGGTCTGATAAAAAGGGTTCTCTACGGGAAATTGTCACAAAGGTTTTTCGCGATTATGAAGGGATAATATTTTGCGCGGCGCTGGGGATAGTAGCGCGCTTTATCGGTCCTTTCATTAAAAGTAAATATACCGATCCCGCAGTGGTATGTGTGGATACTGCCGGAAGATTTGCCGTCAGTGTGCTTTCCGGTCATGAGGGAGGCGCTAATCAGCTTGCGTATAAAGTGGCAGCAATTATTAATGCCGAACCTGTTATAACAACTGGGACGGAAGTACATAGAAGGTTTACTATCGGTGTAGGCTGTCGGAGAGGAACGAGTAAGCAAAAGATTAAAAAAGCCGTAAATTTAGTTTTAAAAACTAACGGAATTAACCGGAATCAAGTAAGGCTGATAGCTACCATAGATTTGAAGAAAGATGAAGAAGGCCTTATTCAAGCATGCAATGATATGGAATTGCCGGTGGTCTTTATTAGCAGGAAAGAGATAAACCGATTCAAAGGTGATATTTCCATCTCGCAAGTGGCAGAACGTAATATCGGTGTGCCGGGTGTATGTGAACCTTGTGCTTTAATTGCTGGAAGGAGGGCAAAATTAGTATCGCCAAAGCAAGTAATAGACGGTGTAACCGTAGCCGTAGCAAAGGAAGGTTGAGTATTGTAGGTATTGGCCCGGGAGATATAGATCTTTTGAGTCAGCGGGCACAAGAGGCAATAAGGAAATCCCGGATAGTTATTGGGTATAAGACCTATATAAAACTTCTAAGTAGTCTAACGGATGGCAAAGAGATTGTCTCTTCGGGTATGACTGAGGAGATAGAAAGGGTTAAATTGGCGATAAAGAAGGCATCGGAAGGAAAGAGGGTTTGTCTTGTTTCAAGCGGAGACTCCGGCATTTATGGTATGGCAGGGGTAGCCTTAGAACTTTTAAGTAAAGTAGAAAAAGGTAAAATTAAAATAGAAATCATTCCCGGAATTTCAGCGGCCTGCGCTTGCGCGAGTCTCCTGGGCGCGCCATTAATGCATGATTTTGTGACAATTTCCTTAAGTGATCTTTTGACAGATAAGAAATTGATTGAGAAAAGAGTAGAATTGGCCGCCCGGGGAGATTTTGTTATTGTTTTTTATAATCCAAAGAGCAGGAAAAGAATAGCCCCGCTTAAGGATGCATGGCAAATTTTAATGAAGTATAAATCGCCTAAAACTCCCGTAGGGATAGTGAGAAACGCGTATAGAGACAATGAGAAGGTAGAGATAACCGAGTTAAGGAATATGCTTCGTTCTGAAAAAATTGATATGTTTACAACTGTAATTGTAGGTAATTCCAAGACCTATGTAAAAGACAAGTATATGGTTACCCCACGAGGGTATAACTTTAGAGAAGGAAGATGAGATTTTATCCTGCTAACTTAAATATAGAGAAAAAACTTTGTATTGTTATTGGCGGCGGAAAGGTAGCCGAAAGAAAAGTAAAAAATATCCTTTTTTGTGGAGGTAAGGTAAAAGTAGTTAGTCCTAAAGAATCTTCTAACTTAGCTAAAATGTTCAAGCAAAGAAAAATAGATTATATTAAATGTAGATACAGGCCGGACATATTAAAAGGCGCGTATCTTGTATATGCCGCCACTTCCAGCCGAAAGACAAATTCTAAAATAGCCAAAGATGCCCGAAGAAGAGGTGTTTTAGTAAATGTTTGTGATTCAGCAAGTGAATCGACCTTTATCCTGCCCGCTGTATTAAGAAAAGGGGGTATAACCATTGCTGTTTCTACCGATGGGGCAGTACCCAAGGGGGCGGTAAGCGTAAGGAACAAATTAAAGGAAATGATTTAATGAGTCTTGTCTTAGTCGGAATAAATCATAAAACTGCTCCCCTGAAAATACGCGAGGAGTTTTCATTTACTAAGAAACGACTAAAGATTACTCTTGTTGAACTGAAAGAGATGTCTTTGATACTTGGTGAAGTGATACTTTCTACCTGTAACAGAATGGAAATATATGCTCACCTGACAGAGTCTAAAGAGAAAATGCCAAAGAGCAAGGAGCAAATAACAAGATTTCTTCTTAGCAGACATCGTCTTACAGAAGATGAGTTTAACCGTTATTTTTATATCTTAGAAGATATAGATGCTCTCAGGCATATTTTCAGAGTAGCTTCCGGTCTGGATTCGCAGGTTTTAGGGGAGACACAAATTTTAGGTCAGGTGAAATCCGCCTGGACAATTGCTAAAGATATGGGAACAACCGACATTTTACTTGATGAATTATTTAAGAAGGCAATCGATGTAGGAAGGGTTGCGAGGATAGACACTAAGATATCACAAGGAAATATATCCATAGGAAGCGCAGCTATAAAAATGTGTGAAGAACAATTAGGAAAATTACAGGATAAGTTAATATTGATCATTGGTGCGGGTAAAATCGGCGCTTTGGTAAGTAAGTATCTTCAGGAAAAGAAGATTAAAGGGATTTTTGTTTCTAATAGAACCTATGAAAGGGCAAGCAAGCTCGCTTCAAACTGCGGAGGAGAAGCCATAGATTTTAGCCGGCTAAAGGAAAAGTTAAAGAAAGCTGCCATTGTTATCAGTTCCACCGCAAGTCCGCACTTTGTTTTAAGAAAAGAGACCTTAGCAGAAACTATGCAGGCAAGAGTGAACCCATTGTTTATAATAGACCTTGCCTTACCCAGGGATGTTGATCCGGAAGCAAGGAATATTCCCGGGATATATTTGTATGACCTGGATGATTTGAAATCTGTGGTTGAAGACAATTTTGCCAGGAGAAAAAAAGAAGCACGACTTGTTGAGGGGATAATTCAGAGAGAATTAACAGAATTTGCACAAATACTAAACCCCCACACCAATGCATTGATGTGGGGGTAAATGGAAAATATTATGCGGGCAAGAAAGACCACTAGCATTGGTACTAGAAGAAGTCCTTTAGCTTTAAAGCAGGCAGAGGAGGTAATTGCGTTGTTTAAAAAGGATTGCTTAGGACTTGACTTTCGAATCGTTAAAATAGAGACATTCGGAGATAAGGATAGAACAAGACCCCTTGAGAAGTTGGAAGGAACGGATTTTTTTACCAGAGAGATAGAGCAGGCGCTTTTGCAAAGAAGGGTTGATTTAGCCGTGCATAGTGCTAAAGATTTACCGGATGTATTACCACGAGGATTGGAGATAGCCGCGATATTAAAATCTATAGATCCCTATGATGTGCTTGTTTCTAAAAATAATTTGAAATTAAAAGAACTTCCTTATGCAGCCAAAATTGGGACAAGCAGTCTGCGGCGGAAAAGTCAATTAAAAGCCTTTCGGGAGGATTTTCAAATATTTGCTCTTCGCGGGAATATAGAAGAACGCCTAAAGAAATTAGAAGAGAGCGACCTTGATGCCATTGTTATTGCTGCCGCCGGCCTTGTTCGTTTAGGTTTAGAAGATAGAATAACCGAAAGGCTCTCTTTCGATGTCTTAAAACCACATCCTCTTCAAGGCTCTTTAGCGATTGAAATAAGAGCAGATGATACAGAAATGAAAAATCTTGCAGCTAAATTGGACTTTCAAAGGAGACCTGATAAATGAAGGCGAAAGCGGGAAAAGTTTACCCAGCCCCCTCTGCTTCGAAGAATTTCTCCGTAGGAAAAAAGGGCTGGGTCTATTTGGTCGGGGCAGGTCCGGGAGACTTTCGATTGATTACTGTAAAAGGTTTGGAACTTATTAAAAAGGCAGATGTTATTATTTATGATTTTTTAATAAATAAGGAGTTACTTACTTTCGCAAAGAAAGGCACAGAGCTTGTTTGTGCAGGAAAGTCTCGCCAATACCCGAAGGGCAGGGATCCACGGGCTATGCCCGCGGGACTCCACTGTCATTCAATGGAACAGGGCCGGATAAATGAATTATTGGTAGAGAAGACTAAAAAGGCCAAGGTGGTGGTCCGTTTAAAGAGTGGTGATCCTTTTATCTTTGGCCGCGGTGCTGAAGAAGCAGCCTATCTTGCCAAACGAAATATCCCATACGAGGTAGTTCCCGGTGTAAGTTCAGCAGCGGCTGTTCCCGCTTCTTGCGGAATACCTTTAACCCATCGAGACTATGCTTCCTCAGTTGCTATAATTACCGGACACAGAAAAGATGATGAAAGCGTTAAATTTATCAATGCGGATACATTGGTCTATTTGATGGCGGTTACTAATTTAAAGAAAATAACAAGAAATCTGATTAAAGATGGCAAATCATCGGATACTCCCTGTATATTAATTGAAAGAGGGACTTTTCATAACCAAAAGGTTGTTCAGGGGAATCTGGGCAACATTTTTAAGAAATCAAAAAGAGAAAAGATCAATCCGCCGGCAGTATTTGTAGTAGGAGAGGTTGTAAATTTAAGGCAGCAATTAAATAACATTCGTTATCCTGTGCAGAGACGGAGTAAAACCCAAAAGAGGGTTTTATTTACCGGAATAAATCCGGCGCGATTTAAGAATTTAGGAAAAATACTGCATTGTCCGATGATTAAAATTGTTCCTTTGGCTGATTATAGCAAGATTAAAAGAGAAATTAAGCAAATTGGTAAGTATCATTGGATAATATTTACCAGTCGATACGGTGTTAAATACTTCTTTAATATTTTTAAGAAGAAGAAAAAGGATATAAGTCAGATTAACCCCGGTCTTTCTTACCATGGAGAAATTCTTCGAAATAGAAAAGGCGGGGTTAAAACCTGTGCTATTGGCAGGACAACTGCCGATGAATTAAAAAAATACGGCGTTAAGGTTGATTGTATTCCGGAGGAAGAATCATCGCAGGGAATAATAGAAGCATTTAAGAAATTTGATTTGAGCGATAAAAATGTGCTGATTCCCCGCTCTAAATTGTCGGTTAATTATCTCCCGTGCGCACTGAGAGAAATGGGGGCACATATTAAAACAGTTTCAATTTGCAGAAGTATAAAACCTTTAAGAGTCAAAAGAATAGCTATTAGCGGAATTGATGAGATAATTTTTACCAGCCCGTCTACTATTAAAAATTTTATGGCAGGATATAAAACTATACCAAAAGGAATAAAAATAAAATGTATTGGCAATGTAACTTGCAGCGAGCTTAAAAAATATGGCCTTTCCGGGGAGGTGATGGCAGAATGAGTTATCCATTATCCAGATTGAGAAGATTGCGCAAGAGCAGTGGATTGCGGCGGATGATAAGGGAAACATATCTTTCCGTAAACGATTTAATTATGCCCTGTTTTGTAATGCCGGGCAGAAGAATTAGACGACCTATTAAATCTATGCCAGGGGTGATAAAACTCTCCATAGATAATCTGATTAGGGAAGCAAGAGAAGCGAGTACTCTCTCCATTCCGGCTGTTTTGCTTTTTGGGGTTCCTCGAGAAAAAGATGAGAAAGGCACCGAAGCATATAGTGAAAAAGGTATTGTGCAGCAGGCTATACGGAATATTAAAAAAGAGGTTCCTGATATAGTAGTTATAACTGATGTATGTTTATGCAGTTACACTTCCCACGGACATTGTGGGGTTCTGGAAGGGAATCCGTCACAAGCCGCTGGCCACCGGTATAAAGATATTCGGATTGACAACGATAGAACATTGGAGATTCTCGCGAAGGTTGCTCTTTCTCATGCAAAGGCCGGAGCTGATATTGTTGCTCCTTCAGCAATGATGGACGGCCAAGTGAAGGCAATAAGAGAAACCTTGGACAAAAATAATTTTAATGATGTTGCAGTTATGTCTTATTCAGCTAAATACGCCTCCGCGTTTTACGGACCTTTTAGAGAAGCGGCTGATTCAACGCCCCAATTCGGTGACCGTAAAACCTACCAGATGGATCCGGCTAATGTAGAAGAGGCCATAAGAGAAGTTAAGGCAGATATCGAAGAGGGAGCGGATATAGTTATGGTTAAGCCTGCTTTAGCTTATTTAGACGTGATATATCGGGTAAAGCGAAAGTTTAGCTGTCCGGTTGCTGCTTATAATGTAAGCGGAGAATATTCAATGATAAAAGTAGCATCTCAGAAAGGCTGGATAAATGAGAAAGGAATTATATTAGAGATATTGACAGGCATTAAGCGGGCAGGTGCGGATATGATAATTACCTATTATGCCAAGGAGGCAGCGGAGTGGATTCAAGAGACAAGGTATTAAGGAAAGATGTTTCCGCGAGATTATTTGAAGAAGCAAAAAGATATATTCCCGGCGGAGTAAATAGCCCGGTGAGGGCATATAAGGCTGTAGGTGGGGATCCTTTGTTCATCAAGAAAGCCGAAGGGTCTAAGATCTATGATGTAGATGGAAATAAATACATAGATTATGTGCTCTCCTGGGGAGCGTTAATATTAGGCCATACTCATCCGGAAGTTATAGAGGCAGTAAAAGTTGCTTTGAATAAAGGAACGAGCTTTGGCGCTCCCACTGAAGCGGAAACGGAGCTGGCCAAATTAATTGTTCAGGCATTTCCGTCCATAGAATTAGTCCGTTTTGTTAATTCAGGAACAGAGGCGGTAATGAGTGCCATCAGGTTGGCACGTGCTTATACTAAAC
>DAOWKF010000124.1 GCA_030640045.1 Candidatus Omnitrophota bacterium
CCTGAGAGCTCGAGGGGTTTATGCTGAATCCGGTCTCCCAGTCCCACAGTGTTCAAAAGCTCCACTCCTTTATCCATGCTGTCATCGGTAGACATACCGGCAAAGATCATAGGCAGGGTAACATTCTCCAGAGCGGTCATAACCGGGATAAGATTAAATGTCTGAAAGATGTAACCTATTTTCCTACAGCGGAGCCACGCCAGCTCATAGGCATCGAGCTGGGCTACATCTACCTCATCAATATACACCTTGCCCTCGCTTGGCTTGTCTAATCCGCCGATCATATTAAAAAGTGTGGATTTCCCTGAGCCGGACGGCCCCATAATGGATATATATTCTCCCCTTTTTATTTCCAGATTGATCCCTTTAAGCGCTTCTAAAGAAATCTTACCCATGGTAAAGACCTTTTTCACGTCTCTGGTCCTGACTACATTCTGTTCTATACCCGGCATAATAACCTCCTTTTAAACTTCTGACCTCATAGCTTCGGCCGGAACCATCTTTGCAGCCTGTGAAGCAGGAAAAAGCGCGCCCATAATAGATATAACAACCCCTATAATTAATACAAGCATTGCATACCCTAAAAATGTGAGTAACGGAAAAGTAGAGACAGCCTGGCCTCCGTATTTTATAAGATTTACTATTATGACAAACCCACAGCCTATTAATACTCCGATCATAGAGCCAAATAATCCCTGAAAAAGAGACTCTAATAAAAAGAGTTTCCTGATAAAACTATCCAACGCCCCGAGGCATTTCATAGTACCTATTTCACGATACCTTTCTGTAACTGACATAAGCATGGCATTGGTTATTCCCACAACACATACAAGAAGAGATAAACTCACAAGCCATATCTGCTTGGCAGCAGATTCCACTTCTGTCTTCTCTAAGCTCATCTTTATCTCCAGGGTACCTTTCTCCATAAGTCCCTTGTTGACAAGATTGGTTGTAAAGATACTCATCAAAAAGGCTATTCCTAAAATAATACCACTCGTAGTTATAATAGACCGCCAGAACCGGATGCGCAGGCTCTTAAAGCTTATCTCCATGGCCTTACTTAGAGGAAGGACTACCTGACGTTGAACGCGCCCGCTTTCATTAACCATATACTACCCCTTTACCAATATAATAATGCTAGGGCTGTAATAACAGCTACTACAGCAAATATTACCCACAGGTCCCAGACAGTAACCTTGTAGAGCTGTTTATAATATTGCCAGCTTTCTTTTATACTTTTAAACATGCGATTGCTTCGTTCCTCGCAATGACGGATTTGCGATGACAAAACCGATCAATCTTTTCTGAGACAATTTCTTAAGATAACTCAAAAGTGAAACCTCAGCCTCCTTCCGATTTATCTTAAATTCCCGGGCTAATTCTTCCATCATATTAAGGACACTGACATTGCCGTTGCATCTGGACCAGACCCATGCGCCGATTTCATCAAGAGAGATCTTTCTCTCCGGAGGGATATAAAATATTCTGGAGAGTACCCCAACCCACCGGGCCTTCTTCCTGGGAATAACCAGGATAGTCTCGCCCTTTTTCCCTTTTGTCTCTTTAACAACTTCATTCTTTACTGGTTTTGCCTTTAATGTATCTTCCCGGCTGAACCTCTCCTTTTTTAATGGCATTTAACCCCGCAAGCCAGATTGTCCAGATATAAGTCCTGGCTTTTCTTAACCAACTCAATCACTCCAAAGATATGGTTGGAGATCCTGCAGTGCCAGAAAAGAGATTTAAAAAAACGTTTTTTGAGCAGCCTTATTTTACCATGTTCCCGCCCAATAGTATACACCCCTTGTTCGCTGTCCCCTTTTTCCTCTCCGGGATAAGTTACACCGAAATCTACTGATTTAAATTTAGACTGGCAGAAGTCCCGGGCCCACCGGCTAAGGGTCTTTTCTTTTAGAATAATATTGGCTGTGCTCAGGCGTTCAAAAAGAAAATTATCCATGCCACGTGAAAAATCAAATTTTAGGTGACCGGAAAGAAAACTATGCTGATTTAATCTTAATTCCGGCGGGGTAGTAAAATTAAATCCAAAAACCGACCATAACATTTTATTGTCTTTCATATGGTCTCTTAAAGAATTAAATATCTTCTCTGCCATTTCTTTTATATCCTCACCCCTTTTACCGAGAACCCTTACCAGAACTATCCTTAAGCACTTTGGACACTGCACCATTATATTTATCGCCTTAAAATCCCCTTCCCAGATAAAAAATTTACCTTGAAATGTTTTGGTCCTATAATTTTTTTTATCCAGAACCTTAAAATCAATCTTTTTCCTCCCTGCCTTTTTCTCTAAATCCCTGAGATGCCTGTCCATGGCCTTTTCAAGAAAAACTTCGCGTGACTGCCTCTGCCAGCGTATCTCTATGCGGGAGAGGAACCGGTCATCCAGCCTTACATATCCCTTATTTTCATTCCCTTCGATTTTGCCTATTTCCCAATCTTCGGGTTTTAAAAAACTTATGCCCTGCCAGCCGAATTGGTTCCAGATCAAAAAATCAACTGGCTCACTGACTTGACTATTAATGCCAAACCTACTGCTGCCATCCCTACAAGCCCTACACCGCACCCATACCCTGCTAAAAGGATAGGTGTATAAGACCTCCAGGTCTTTTCTCCAAAACGCTTACTGAAAAAATAACGGCCAAATAATGCGCCTATAAACATAGGGACAGCATTATGTGGCATCATAGAAATCCCTCCTACCATGCCGTAAAAAATACCAATTGGCAGATGCAGTAAACTGATAAGCAAATACATAATCCCTCCGCCTAATGCGCCTATAAAAATACGCATAGGATTTATTGCCTGAAGGATCCAGGGTATGCCTTCACCCACGGTAGATGAAGCCCATAAGGCCTTGGTTATGGAATAAAGCGGCCACATCTTATGAACAAATGGATAGGCAGCAGATGGGATAGGTCCCATGCGCCATATAAGCGACCAGAAAAGAAAACTGCAGAATGCCATAATAATAAAGGAAGCAGCCAGGGCTTTATAATAGCTTGTAAATTTAGTCCTGGTAAGCTCAAGCTGTTTAAACTCCTGGGCTGTTTTTCCATGGTTATAGTAAGGCACAGGGGCAAACCAGATAGCCGCGCCCTTGTAGCCGCTTAAAAGAAAAGAACCTTCTTTTACCATGGGAAATGTTATCCCGGTAACCGAGCCGGTTATACCAAACATACGCGCAGATATATAAGATAAAAAAGGAGTCATAAAATATCCA
>DAOWKF010000064.1 GCA_030640045.1 Candidatus Omnitrophota bacterium
CTTATCATTGTTCTCCATCTAATACACCCCCCTCGGGGTATATTATACAGGAAAAATGACCTCATTTCAAAATCGGCAATGGTTTTTTGCACGTTTTTAGCCTCTTTTCAAGCCCCTATGGCTAAATGTCCAGAGCTCTGCTTGTAGATAAAAAATTTTTCATAATAATTACTTCTTTTTCCAAGGTCTCGATTTGACAATGATACCACCGACATGACAATTTTCCGTATGAACTGAAAAATGCTGTCCAATTTTTAAGTCAACCTCACCTCTTTTAATATGAAGCCTCACTCTAACCTTGCCATCATGTGTATATTCTTTAGCAAGGACATCACCTGTCACGTGTCCCCATCGAATGACTCTATCACCCACCCTGACAGCATCTATCATTTCATCCGGAAACCCTGTATTAAGGACCACCTCTATCTCTCTATCCATGAGTCCTATATTCAAAAGGGTTCCGCGTATGGAATACTTTGAAGTAGTGAGAGTAATAGAATCATCAATATTTAACTCCTGACCTTTAAGAAAAAAACTTGAGCCCTTCTCTCCCTTATTCCCGATAAGGACGTCCTTTACCCTCAGGGATAAATTTATCCATGCATGGACATCTGCAAATGTGTTACCATTTTTTTCAATATAAGGCTTTCTTATCTCAAGGCGAATAAGGCTGGAGCGGCCTCGGCTTCTATCTTCCATATCCCCTGGGTACATTTTTTTTACTATCTTTAATGGGAGAGATGGGAATAAAACCTTGGCTTCAACCTCGATGGGATAACCTAATTTAGCATTTCTGGCCAGATTAAAAGATATATAGCCAAAAACTACTAAAGTTACTATAACACCTAAGTCAATAATATTAATAAGGCCAAATAATCTGCCTTTAGCGTCTATTATTCGCATGAGACAAACCACTCAATTGTCTTTTTAAGACCTTCTTCTAAACCTACCTTTGGTTCCCAGCCAAGATCTTTCCCTGCCCTGCTAATATCCGGCTGCCTTACCCTGGGGTCATCTATCGGCAACGGCTTAAAAACTATCTTACTCTTAGATCCCGTAAAGGTTGTAATCTTATTGGCCAGCTCCAGTATAGACATCTCTTTTGGATTGCCTAAATTCACCGGTTCATTTAAAGAGGAATTCATCAATTTGTAAATACCGTCAATCAAATCTGATATGTAACAGAAGCTCCTTGTCTGTGAACCGTCGCCAAAGACTGTGATGGGCTTTCCGCTAAGTGCCTGGTCAAGGAAGGCGGGTATGGCCCGTCCATCATTTCTCCTCATGTTTGGCCCAAATGTATTAAAAATACGGGCTATCTTTGCATCTATCTTGTGGGTTCTATGATAGGCCAGGGTAAGTGCTTCTGCAAATCGTTTGCTCTCGTCGTATACTCCGCGGGGCCCTACGCAATTAACATTTCCCCAATAGCTTTCCGGCTGGGGATGAATAAGCGGGTCGCCATAGACTTCTGAGGTTGAGGCAAGGAGAAATTTTGTACCCTTAGCCTTTGCCAGGCCAAGGGCATTGTGCGTCCCAAGAGAACCTACCTTTAAAGTCTGGATAGGCAGATCCAGATAATCTATGGGACTTGCCGGAGACGCAAAATGGAGGATATAATCGAGCTCGCCCTTTATATCAATAAATCCGGTTACATCGTGTTCAACAAAGGTAAAATGCGGATGGTTTTTAAAGTTCGATAGATTGTTGATATTCCCTGTAATGAGATTGTCCATCCCTATGACCTCATATCCTCTATCTAAAAGAAGCCCGGATAAGTGAGAGCCGATAAATCCCGCAGCCCCTGTTACCAATACCTTTTTCATAACTTAAAATACTCTATCGTCTTCGCCAGTCCTGTTTCAAAATCTACCTTTACACTATAACCTAACTTTTCTTTTGCCTTAGAGATGTCAGCAAGAGAGTGTTTGACATCCCCTTTACGAGGCGGCATAAAAACAGGTTTAATGTTTTTTTGGATCTGCCCGGAGATTAAACCCCACAACTTATTTACTGTAATGCTACTCGATGTAGCAATATTAAAATTTTCTCCGCCTGCCTTATTTTTTGTATTTACCGCCAGCATGTTTGCCTCTACCACATTATCTACATAAGTAAAATCACGGCTCTGCTCTCCGTCTCCATAGATAAAAGGCTGTTCATTTTTGAGCGCAGCCCTGATAAACCGGGGAATAACCGCTGCATATTCTGATTCCGGGTCCTGATGCGGACCAAAGACATTAAAATATCTCAGGGTTATTACATCCAGGCCATGGAGACGAAAAAACAGGCGGCCATAATGCTCGCCGACCAGTTTTGTCACAGCATAAGGGGAAAGTGGATTGGGTTCCCCTAAAGGGATGGCTTCGCCTAGACTACCACCGCCATAAATAGAAGAGGAACTGGAGAATACAACCCTTTTTATCTTTGTTTCTTTAGCTGCAATAAATACATTCAGGGTGCCGCGGATATTGGTCTCTGTTGTAGGAATCGGCTCTCTAATAGACCTCTCTACAGAAGAAAGGGCTGCCTGGTGAAGACAATAATCCACATCTTTCATAGCCTTTTTAACCACTTCTAAATCCCTGATATCCCCTTCTATGAGTTCAAAACGACCCGTCCCACGTGACCCTGTGCAGGGTAAACCTTCTATATTTTCTCTCCTGCCGGTAGAAAAATTATCCAGGACACGCACGCAATGACCTTCTTCAAGAAGACGCGCTGTAATATTTGAGCCGATAAACCCGGCCCCGCCTGTAACTAAAAAATTTCTTCTCATTTGCGTTCCTAAAGCTTAATTACATTATGGCGGGGTGGGATCTCTTTTGTGGCATTGCGGGTATCGATGACAAGAGGGCTATTTTTAACAATGAATTTGTAATCAAATGCGTCATGGTCAGCTACGATCACAACCGCATCAGAGGACTTAAGAAGTTTTTGGTCAAGCAGTTTTGCCCTTAGCTTAAAGCTGCCGGCAACAAGTTTCCGGACATGCGGATCAGCAAAGCTTACCTCTGCCCCCTTTTCCCTCAAAAGGTGTATAATTTCGATTGCAGGAGATTCCCTGGTATCTGAAATATTTTTTTTATATGTTACGCCTAAAATCACAATCCTTGCGCCGGCCAGACTCTTCTTTTTCTCGTTTAAGGCATTCATAATTTTAGTGACAACGTATCCCGGCATAGCGCTATTTATCTCTCCGGCGAGCTCTATAAATCTCGCAGTAAAATTGTGCGTCCTGGCCTTCCAGGAAAGATAAAAAGGATCAGAAGGGATACAGTGTCCGCCCAATCCCGGACCCGGATAAAACGGCATAAAACCAAACGGCTTGGTCCTGGCTACGTCTATAACTTCCCACACGTCTATGTTAAGCCTGTTGCACATAAGGGCGAGTTCGTTTACAAGGCCGATATTTACGCTGCGGAATGTATTTTCTAAAAGCTTTACCATCTCAGCTACCTTAGTGGAAGAGACAGGGATAACAGTCTCAATTATCTGCTCATACAATAACTTAGCAAGTCCGGTGCAGGCAGGCGTAATACCGCCAATGACCTTGGGGATATTTTGAGTGTTATAAACCTTATTGCCGGGATCTATGCGCTCAGGTGAAAACGCGAGAAAAAAATCCCTGCCGACTGCAAATCCCTTTTTCTTAAGGATTGGAAGGATGAGCTCATTAGTGGTCCCGGGATATGTTGTGCTCTCTAAAATGATTATCTGACCTTTTCGGAGAAAACGCCTTATCTTTTCAGAGGCCTTTACTACGAATGATATGTCAGGTTCCTTGGTCTTTCGAAGCGGAGTAGGGACGCAGATACTGACAGTATCCATCTCTCTTAATACACTAAAATCACGCGTTACCTTCAGCCCGTCTTTTTTCACTACGTCTTTTAAATCTTCATCCGTTACGTCTAAAACATATGAACGTTTATCCTTTACAGCCTTTATCCTTTCTATATCGATATCTATCCCTGTAACTAAAAATCCAGCACGAGCAAATTCTACAGCTAAAGGCAGACCTACATACCCGAGGCCGATTACCCCTATTTTAGCAGTGCGATTAATAATCTTTTGTTCAAGCTTCATTTATTTCTCCAGAAATCCAAGAGGTCATTAAGTGTCTTTTCAAAAGGTATCTCCGGCTCCCATCCGGTTGTTTTTGAGAAAAGGCTGTGGTCTCCGAGAAGGATAGGCACATCCGACGGCCTCATCCTCTTCGGATCCTGCCTCTCCTTAATCTTGACCTTGGTCAGTCCTAAAAACATATCCAGGACGTCCCTCATCTTATAGGCCTTTCCCGAGGAAATATTGTAGGCCTCTCCGGGCTTACCTTTTTCCAGGGCAAGAAAATAGCCCCGTATTACATCGCGGACATCGGTAAAATCACGCTGCGCCTCAAGATTGCCTACTTCTATTACAGGTTTCTTAAGCCCCTTCTCAATCTCAACAATCTGTTTGGCAATAGTGGAACAGAAAAAAACCTGACCGCGCCTCGGTCCTGTATGATTAAATGCCCTTGTCCGAATAACATGGAGTTTATAACTCATAAAATACTGATACCCTAACAGGTCCTGGCCGACCTTGCTTACCGCGTAAGGACTTAAAGGCCTTAAAGGATTTGTCTCCTTGATCGGTAATTCATCGGGATGCACAAGGCCGTACTCTTCACTGGAGCCTGCAATAAGAATTGCCGGATTAATCCCCAGTTCCCTCACTGCTTCTAAAATATTTAGCTGCCCGACAATATTGGTAGTAAGTGTCTCAGCCGGCGCGCTCCAGGACGCAGGGACAAAGGACTGGGCTGCCAGGTGATATATCTGGTCCGGTTTTATCTTCTGAACAGCCTTCTTTACGGAAGAGGCATCGCGTATGTCACATTCCGTAAAATTTAATTTATCTTTGATATGGTCAATATTTTCAGTGCGGCTGCGCCAGCGCTCAATGCCAAAGATCTCAACATTCCCCTTAGCAAGAAAAAATTCAGCCAGGTGGCTTCCCACAAAACCGGTTACACCGGTAATAAGAATTTTTTTCATAATCCCCTCTTTTTTAAATCTCCCCACCACTTCGCATTTTCTCTATACCAGTCAATAGTCTCCAAAAGCCCTTTTTCAAATTTTATCTCTGCCTCCCAGCCAAGAATCTCCTTAGCCTTTTTAGTTGAGCTTATGTGCCTCCTGACATGGCCCGGTCGGTCAGTGACATTTTTAATTAAATTTTCAGATTTATTCAACCGGTTCAAAATGTTTTTAGCTATATAATTTACATCCCATTCCCTGCCTGTGCCGAGATTAATGACCTCTCCCTGAATTTGCTTTAAGTCTATATCTATTAATTTTCGAAGCGCCTTACAGTGGTCATCAACATGGAGCCAGTCTCTGGTAAAGGAACCTTCGCCATAGACAGGCAGGTGTGTCCCTTCCAGCGCATTGGTGACAAACAGAGGGATCACTTTCTCAGGAAACTGATAAGGACCGTAATTATTAAACGGCCGGATAATTGCAATAGGGAGCTTGTATGTCAGGTAATAGGCAAAGGCCAGACGGTCTGCCCCTGTCTTAGCTGCTGCGTACGGACTCTGCGGATTTAAAGGGTGCGTCTCATCCATAGGGGAAATTTGTGCCATCCCGTAGACTTCAGAGGTAGAGACATGGACAAACCTCTCAACTGCTATTTTTCTTATGGACTCAAGAAGCACCTGAGTGCCATTGACATCTGTCCGGACAAATGGATATGCATTGTCGATTGACCTGTCCAC
>DAOWKF010000044.1 GCA_030640045.1 Candidatus Omnitrophota bacterium
GAGGCATGGAAATTTTTTCTCATCGGGGGTAAAAAAATGGAGTTTATTAACCTTCCCAAGGTCCAGCCTCGGCAATGTATTATTCTTTCGTTCAGGATAATAGAGGGCGTGCTGGATAGGCAGCCGCATATCCGGCTGGCCCAGGAGGGCCAGGAATATACCGTCTATAAATTCGACCATGCCGTGCACTATTGCCTCAGGATGAATAAGGACCCGAACCTGAGAGAGACTAACGCCGAATAGATATGTCGCCTCGATTATCTCAAGCCCTTTATTCATAAGTGTGGCTGAGTCAATAGTTACTTTCTTGCCCATCTTCCATTTCGGATGCTGAAGGGCAGCAGATACTGTAACAGTAGAGAGCTTTTTTTTAGGCCAGGAATAAAACGGGCCGCCTGAACAGGTAAGGACAACTGACCCTATCTCCTCTTTCTTTTTTCCCTCAAGGCACTGAAAAAGTGCATTATGCTCACTATCTATCGGGATAATTTTAGCATGCGCGCGCCTGGCCTCATTCATAACGAGGTCCCCGGCCATGACCATTGGCTCTTTGTTTGCCAGGGCAACGACTTTCCCTTTCTTCACTGCCTCAAGTATAGGGATAAGTCCGCCTGAGCCAGCCATGCCCGCTACTATTAGGTCTATATCAGGGCTTGCAGCTATCTCATTTAAGCCGTTTAATCCGTCAAGGACCTTTGTCCCGGATGAATCGATTAAACTTTTTATCTTTTTTGCCTTAGCTGGATTAAAGACAGCTATTTTGCGCGGCCTGTATCTTTTTACCTGTTGGCTCAAGAGCTCAATATTATTTCCGGCAGTAAGTCCTGCTACTTCGAATTGATCCGGAAATTGGTCAATAATACTTAAGGTGTTAAGGCCAATAGAGCCGGTTGAGCCTAAAATAGCGATTCGTTTTTTCATTTCAATACAAAAATCGTCAAATAATAATAATATGCCGGCGCAGTAAATAAAAGACTGTCAATACGATCCAGGATCCCGCCATGGCCGGGGACAAGGCGGCTTACATCCTTTACCCTGCCGGCGCGCTTAATCATGGACTCAGTCAGGTCCCCCATAATACTGAATACCCCTATTATAAGCCCTAAAAGAATTGAGTGCCGGACTGAAAGACCATTGTTAAACCACCATATGCATAAAATACTTATACCTGTAGCTGCTATCACCTCAGCCACAGCGCCTTCTACAGTCTTATTAGGGGTTATCCTGGGAAACAGCTTCTTTCTGCCGTATTTCGACCCAACAACATATGCAGCAGTATTCCCAATCCAGGTAATCGCGATTACTGAAAAGACATAGCTTATCCCTTGCGGTAACTGCCGTAGTATTATAAAATGGCTAAAGAGCCAGGACGTATAGATTAAACCGAAGATTGCAAGACTCCCACTGGAGAGGGCCTCCCTCGGTTCTTTATCAATAAGCTGAAGACTTACAGCCATAAGTATTGTAATCGTAAGACAGGCGTTATAGATTGCCTCACTTTCCATACGGCTAATCAATCCAAGAATAACACCGAATACAATACCTATTATGCCAAGGGTGCGAAAGAGATTTATTTTAAAGAGGGTGTAAAATTCAAAGAGGGAAAGAAGGATAATAACAATAATAAATGCGGCAAAGAGTATGCCCCCTTTTAATACAAAAAAGATAATAATGGGTAGAGATACGAGGGCAGTTAATAATCTCGTCCTTAGCATACTCTATTTTACCATCCCAAAACGCCTCTTGCGATTCTGATAAGAAATAAGTGCCTCTAAAAAAACACTTTTAGTAAAATCAGGCCATAGAACCGGCGTAACCCAGATCTCGGCATAAGAAAGCTGCCACAGGAGAAAATTACTGATACGATATTCATTACTGGTCCGGATAAGGAGATCAGGGTCAGGCAAATCCCGTGTATAGAGATAACCGGAAAAAAATTTTTCATCTATCTCTGAAGGAGTAATTTCCCGGCGCTGAATCTCTTTCGTGATACGCTGGCAAGCCTGGATAATATCCTGCCTCCCACCATAATTTAAAGCCAGAATTAAAGTAAGCCCATGCGCCCCGGCGCTACCACGTTCAGTGGCATCTACAGTTTTTTTTATCTCTTTTTGAACAGACTCCGGAAACCACTCTATATCTCCAATAACCTTTAGCCGAATCTTATTTTTAATTAAATTTTTTGTCTCATGCCTCAAAAAATGCTTAAGCAGAGTAAAGAGCGCCTCTACTTCTCTTTTAGGGCGTTTCTTATTTTCGGTCGAGAAGGCAAAAAGGGTAAGAAATTCGACACCTATCTCTCTAGCTGTCTTTACTACCATACGGATTGGTTTTACCCCTGCCCGGTGGCCGGCTATTCGGCTTAACCTATGCGACCTGGCCCACCTGCCATTGCCGTCCATAATTATAGCCACATGCCGTGGCAATTTTTGGGGAACGATTAATGTGTTTTTCAGGGGGGTTATACTTTAAGGAGTTCTTTCTCTTTCGCTTCTATGATGATGTCGATCTCTTTGGTGAATTTTTCCGATCTTTTATCCATGTCGCCTTGAGACTTAAAGGCATCATCCTCTCCCAATTCGCCATTCTTTTCTCTGGCCTTTATCTTTTCGCGCACATCCCTACGGGCATTGCGAATAGAGACCTTGCCTTCCTCAGCAATACGGTGACAGAGCTTGACCAATTCCTTTCTCCTCTCTTCAGTTAAAGCAGGTATAGAAATACGAATTACCTTACCGTCATTCACAGGGGTAAGTCCAAGATTGGCCTTAAGCACAGCTTTCAGTATCTCGCCTAAAACACTCTTATCCCATGCCTGGACAACAATATACCGCGGTTCCGGACAGGAAATACTTGCTATCTGCTGAAGCGGTGTCTGCGTGCCATAACAATCAACCAATATCCCCTCCAGTAAATTGGGGTTAGCCCGGCCGGTCCGGATAGAAGCAAATTCCTTCTTGACAAAACTTATCGTCTCTTCCATCTTCTTTTCCATATCGGCTAATATCTTTTTTGGCATCTCAATTCACCAGCGTTCCAATGTGTTGTCCCAGGCAAAGACGTTTGATATCGCCCTTTCTCTTAATGCTGAACACAACAATAGGGAGTTCATTTTCCATACAAAGACTCAGGGCTGTAGCATCCATAATCCTTAAGCGTTTCTTAATGACATCCATATAGGTAATGTGTTTATATAATTTTGCCTTAGGATTCTTAACCGGGTCATCACTGAATACACCCTGGACCTTGGTAGCCTTAAAAATAACATCCGCGCCTATTTCACTGGCCCGCAGCGCTGCGGCAGTATCAGTGCTAAAAAATGGATTTCCGGTCCCGGCTGCAAAGATGACTATCCTTCCCTTTTCCAAATGTCTAACCGCCCGCCTCCTGATATATGGCTCAGCTATCCTCTCCATCTCAATGGCAGAGAGTACTCGTGTAAAAGCCCCCTGCTGCTCAAGTATGTCCTGTAATGCCAAGGCGTTCATAACAGTTCCAAGCATACCTATATAATCGGCTGTAGAACGATCCATCCCTTTAGCAGATGTATCCAGGCCGCGAAAGAGATTTCCCGCGCCTACTACTATTGCTAATTCTACTCCCATCCTATGCACTTCTTTTATCTGAGCGGCAATGGATTTAAGAAAATTGGAATTTAATGAATTAGTTCCGTTTCCTTTCATTGCCTCGCCGCTTAACTTGAGGACAACGCGTTTGTATTTTAGCTTAGGCATTATTTCCCGCCGAGCATATACCGGGTAAATCTCTGGACACGAATATTTTCTCCCATCTTTGCAATGGCAATTTTGATATAGTCATCTATACTTATGTCTTCATCTTTGATAAAGGGCTGCCGCAGGAGGCAGACCTGTGTATAAAACTTCTCAAGTTTCCCTTGTATTATTTTTTCTAATATCTTTTCCGGTTTATTGTCGACCCCTGCCTTGCCTATCTCCTTTTCTTTGACCACTACTTCAGGCGGGATATCCTCCGGTGAAATATACTGTGGGTCAGATGCAGCTACCTGCATAGCCAGATCCTTTGCCAATTTCTGGAAATCATCGGTCCTCGCCACAAAATCAGTCTCACAATTGACCTCAATCAAAACCCCAACACGATTACCCTGATGGATATAAGAAGTAATAAGACCTTGCCTGGCCTCACGGCCTACCTTTGCGCGGGCTTTTGCTATACCCCGCTTACGCAGGACTTCACAGGCCTCTTCTATATCACCTTTAGTTTCTCCGAGGGCATTTCTACAGTCAAGGATAGCTACTCCTGTCCGCTCCCTGAGTTCCTTTATCTTATCTATTTGCATTATCGGCGTATTGGTCCCCTTCTGCGGGCCAGGGGTCTTTTCATCCTCTTCTCTTTCTCAGCCACCCTTAATAGCTGCTCCTCAATCTCTTCGGCTGTAATAGGTTTTGTTTCTTTCTTCACTACGACATGCTCCTCTGCAGCTTTCTCCTTTTTCCTTTCATTCAAACGCGCCTTTCCTTCCAATACTGCATCAACTATTTTAGAAACAATAAGCCTTATACTCTTTATGGCATCGTCATTACCCGGGATACAATAATCCACAAAATCCGGGTCACTATTAGTATCGACCAGACCTATTACCGGGATCTCCAGTTTTCTTGCCTCTCGAATAGCTATGGCTTCCCTGCCGGAATCAATGACAAAAAGCGCACCCGGCAGCCTATCCAGCCCCTTTATCCCCTTAAATTTTTTCTCTAATTTTCCCTCTTCCCGGCGGAGCTTTGCTGCCTGTTTTTTTGAAAATTTATCCATTCCGCCGCTCTCTTCGACTTTGAGAATGGCGTTATAGCGGTCAATCGCTTTCTTGATTGCGGGGAAATTAGTAAGTAATCCTCCGACCCATCGCTGATTGATATAAAGCATACCGCCGCGCTCAGCCTCTTCGACAACGATGTCCTGCGCCTGCTTTTTTGTTCCGACCATAAGGATTGCATCTCCTTCCGCTGTAATATCAGAAACTACCTGGCAGACACGCTTCAGAATTTCCATAGTAATCTGGAGGTCAATAATATAAAGGCCGCTCCTCTCTCCGTAGATAAATTGCTTCATCTTGGGATTCCACTTTCTGGACTGATGTCCAAAGTGTACACCCGCTTCCAGAAGAGATTTTATGGAGATATTAACCATAATTTATATAGCCGCAGCCTGTTTTAATACCTCTTCATTTACATATATAGGAACCCTGGCCCGCACAGCTAAGGCAATAGAATCACTGGGCCTTGAATCTATCTCAATCCCATTGCCGTCATTTTTTTTAATAAAAATCCTGGCGTAAAATGTATTCTCCTTAAGTTCGGTCACTACCACCCGTTCTATATTACCGCCCATGGCTTTAATGGTCCGGTATAAAAGATCATGGGTGAGAGGCCTGGGCGGCTTCATACCGCTTATCTCTAATTTTATAGCGCTGGCCTCGAATATACTGATTATGATGGGGAGGGATCTCCCGCCATTTCGTTCTCTGAGAACTATGACCTGTTCCTCCCGCCGTTCATCAATCCTTATCTTACTTAATTCCACCTCAATCATAATCTTAGCTATTTTATACTATCCTTAGATATGTTGTCAATTGATTTCGGTAAAAATATACCTTTAATATTTTTTTCGACCACTACCCTTTTTTCTTCCTGTAAATATGTAATTCGCTCTCCGCGGCATTTGACCTTTTTGTGCCAGACGATAGGATCGGCCTCCAGTATAATCTTCTTTTCCTTATTTAAAAGCGTTGCCTCTCCGCATTCAGCTTCCAGCTCATCGGTAACAATCACTACCTCACCCTGGGCCATACTCTCTTTTACTCTCCGGCCGTCAGGACTAAATTTTATAATAAGCCGATTAGAATGGATTTCAACCTGGCTGTCCTTAACCACTACATCTCCCTCAAAAACGGCTTCAGGGGCATCACCAAACCGGACATTAAGGGTTTCGGCAGTGATGACCATCGGGACATCATCGGTAATATTTTGAAAAAATGTAACATACACATTACTTTTAATCCTGGCTTCTTCCAATTTTGGAGTCGTCTCAAGTCCCACACCGGTTATATATATACTCTCACTCATAAGTTTTACCGGACTTTCCGTAGAGAGCATCTCCTCTCCGGCCTCCCAGAAAAGATGGTCGGTAGTAAACTCTATTCCCTGGTCACTCTTACCGGATACATTACCGCTCAGGTCTATATCTCCATCATCTGCTATCTCAGCCTCATCACCTTTAAGATAAAGAATATCACTTTCCCGATAAAATTTAAAACGCGCCTTCTTAAGAAGTTTCTTCCCCGGAAAAATGTCCAGGGAATTGGCCCACACTTCATACCTCTTCTTTCCTTCCTCTGTCTCCTGGAAATAGACCTCTTCCATAGCCTGCATAACCCCATCCTCATCTTCTTTTAATGTAGACATAGCGGCCTCTTCCTTTTTAGCGCAAGAAGAAGTGAGAAGAGAAAAAATAAAAATAATTAAAAGTAGCTGGCTGCCAGCACTTAATCTACTCATAATACATCTTCGTGACCTTTTTCCATAGCCCTTTGGCCTTGAGTATTAATTCAATTACCTCCC
The DNA here is from genome assembly GCA_030640045.1 of Candidatus Omnitrophota bacterium. GTDB lineage: Bacteria > NPL-UPA2 > BS750m-G34 > BS750m-G34 > BS750m-G34 > BS750m-G34. Next base: position 6,597 of record DAOWKF010000044.1, read on the forward strand.
GTACTGCTCCTTTTCCGCCGGGAGCAGAAGTAATCAGGTGGGCAAACGGGAGGACGTCTTGACTTGCGTCTGCCACTGCAGCGCTTAAACCTGCCCGCTTCATAATCGGTATATCATGCAGGTCATCGCCGACATAGGCTATTTCTCTGTCCCTGAGATTATATTTCTTTTTTATTTCATTATAGACTTTAAGCTTTCTTGGGGTATTCAAGTAGACAAAGTCCACATGCATCTGTTTCGCACGCGGTCTGACCACCTTCGACATTCTCCCGGATATAATCCCGAGCTTAAAACCTGCCCTCTTCCATAAAACAGCGCCAACACCATCTCTGACATAAAAACATTTACTCTCTCTGCCATTCTCATCCATTATAATTCCGCCATCAGTCAAGACCCCATCCACATCCAGGATGAGAAAGGAGATATTGCGCATCCGGCGGGCGGGGCTACATCGTAAATCTTTCACCGAGGTATATTTCACGCGCCTTTTCACTGTTTATAAGCTCCTCTGAGGTCCCGGAAAATAAAATTTTCCCCTCATACATAATATAGGCATGATCGGTAATCTCCAGGGTTTCTCGGACACTATGATCGGTAATAAGTATTCCATAACCATTCTTTTTTAGATTATTGACAATCTTCTGAATCTCAAAAACAGCAATGGGGTCTATTCCTGTAAACGGCTCATCCAGCAGGATAAATGAAGGCTCAGTAACCAGTGTCCTGCATATCTCCAGCCTCCTCCTCTCACCGCCTGATAGGGTATAGGCCTTACTGTTTGTGAGATGTGATATCTGAAGATCTTCCAAAAGCTCTGCGAGTCTCTTTTTTCTATCTTTCTTGTCAATGTTCTTACATGTCTCAAGGATCGCCATGATATTCTCTTCAACTGTAAGATTGCGGAAGACCGAAGGCTCCTGGCTGAGGTAACCTATCCCTGCCCTTGCCCTTCGATACATAGGATAACGGGTGATATCTTTTTCATCTAAAAAAATTTTACCATCATTTGGTCTCTCCATCCCCACCATCATATAAAAGACAGTGGTTTTACCTGCTCCGTTAGGGCCCAAAAGCCCTACGACCTCACCACGCCGGACATCAATCCCTACGCCATTAACTACCCTGCGTCTATGATAAAATTTAACTAACCCTTCAGCCCTTAATTTTTGCAGCATCTATACCACCCCTGCCTTTAGAATGTCCTGGACATCAAGCATGCCAATGGGTCTGCCTCTCTTATCTATAACAGGCAGTTCGTCAATTTTCTTTTCTCTGAGTATCTGCAACGCCTCGGAGGCAAGACACCCGCCTCTTATAGTTTTGGGTTTTTTAGTCATAACGTCTTTCACTGGACGCTCTAAAATCTTGTGGTCTTTTTCGAGATGTCTCCTTAAATCTCCGTCGGTAAATATCCCTGCGAGTTCCC
>DAOWKF010000114.1 GCA_030640045.1 Candidatus Omnitrophota bacterium
AAGATATTCCCCATAAGCAGGACAAAAGAAAAAATAGCAATGGCAAGGCCAAAAGAGACTAAAAACTCTCTCAGCATGTACCGATTAATGATTTTCATATATGTTTCTAACGGGGCGCATAAGCAGGTAAAACTATTGTAAATGTAGTCCCTTCTCCCGGTTTGCTTTTTAAAAAAATCTCTCCCTTATTAGCGGTGATGATATCGCGGGTTATGGAAAGGCCGAGACCGGTTCCTTTCCCTTCCCCCTTAGTAGTAAATAGAGGTTCGAATATCCTGGATTTTAACTCCTCCGGAATGCCGGTGCCGGTATCACTGAAGTCGAGACAGACACGCCCATCATGAACCCGGGTAGTAATGGTGAGTGTCCCGCCTTCAGGCATCGCGTCACGGCCGTTTATAACCATGTTCATAATAACCTGTTCTAATTGATCAGGATCAGCTAAAACTAAAGGTAAAAGTGACGCAAAATTTTTAATAAGTTTTACGGGCGCGCCCGGTCGAGACAGCTGAAATGCCACTATCTTAAACGTATCTTCGATGACCTGATTAACATCCACCGGTATCATCTTCGCTTTTTTCTTGTGTGAAAAGCGGAGCAGATTCTTCGCTAAATCCTGGCACCGGGAACCCTCTTTCTTAACTGTTTCCAGGATGGAAAAATATTCACTGCAGTCACCCATTCGACTCTTTTTTAATCGTAGTAATAGCAGTTCAACGCTTCCGACTATACCTGCGAGCGGATTATTAAGTTCGTGCGCTATTCCACCCGCAAGTCTCCCCATGGCTGCCATTTTCTCGGACTGTATGAGTTCAGCCTGTTTTGTCTTAAGTTCAAGATTCACCTCTTCAAGATTCTGCCGCCCGAGGACATCATCTATCCAGACAAGTATTAATCCCGCCAGGCACCCACCTAAAATAACCAGCGCCGAGAGGATCTCAAAGGATGGATATACAAATATATTAAAAAGGCGGAGAGATATTAAACCGAAGACAAAAAGTAAAATAATATATTTAAGATAATCGGACTTCTTAAAAAATTTCACAATACCTCACGAACATAACGCTTTAATTCATCGCCGCCAAGTGATTTTTCCAGTTCGGCATATATGTCCAGGCTATATCTATCTACCTCGCTTATAATATCTAAATGAGCGCTTACGATAAAAACCGTCACCTTCCGATCAATCTTCCTAACCTGTCTCAATGTCTCTATCCCATCGATACCCGGCAGCATTATATCCAGAAGAATGAGCCTGGGATTATTTTTTATGACAAGGCTAATCCCCTCTTCTCCTGATCTCGCGACCTTAACAGTATAGCCGTCTCCCCGTAATATCTCTGCAAAATACCCGGATACCGCAGGTTCATCCTCGACCACCAGTATATCAATTTTTTCTCCTTCAATACTCGCGGGAGAAAGGTTAAGACAACTTTCAATCTTTTTAATAAGTTCGGCTATACCCTCACCCTTGCCGACAAAATTTACTGCCCCGAGACTGATAGCCTCCTTGAGTCTCTTATCAGTGCCGTATGCCGTGACTATAATCACAGGTAAAAATTTTTTAGACGCGCGGATAGCCTTAAGCACCTGAAATCCATCCATACCGGGCATGACAAGGTCTAAAAGCATAAGGTCAAAATCTTCTTCGTTAAGTATTGCGAGGGCATTTTCTCCTCCGGAAGCCTCCTTTACAGCATAGCCTCTTTGTTCGAATACGCTTTTTAGATACTCTCTGACCTCGGCCTCATCGTCTACTACTAATATTTTTTTTGGCATAGCGAAACAATAAATTTATTCTTACCTTCGAGCACAAGATCTCCCCCCATACCTCCGGCTAAAAATAGACTTGCAGTCAAGCCAATACCAAGGCTCCCTTGTTTGGTAGTGAAAAACGGCTCAAAGATCTTATTCTTTGTCTCTTCACTTACCCCCGGCCCATCGTCATCTATGGAAATATTCAGCCCTTCCGCAAAAAGCCTGATACTACCGCCTTGAGGCGAGGCCTCTATGGCATTTAAGAGAACTGATGCAAGGATAAGAGAGACATCACCATAGACTCCGCGGACATTCCCTGCTCCAGGAGCTATCTCTTTTTTAAGGGTTACCTTGGATATAGCTATATGATCTTTAAACAGGGATAGTATCTCTTCTATTAATCCTGAAAGGTCTATCTCTTCCTCAGATGCCCTGCTAAAACGTAAAAAACTTTTTAACAGTAATTGTAAACTTTTACCTGAGCCCTCTATCTTTTCAAAATACTTTTTTTGCTTTTCCGATGAAACACCGCCCTCTATAAGCTCCACATACCCCGTAATAGGCATAAGGATATTCTTTGCCTTATGCGTAATAGTACCGGCTAATTTCCCTGAAACTATCTGCCTTGTTAAAGTAACAAGTTTTTCTTTAGAATATTGTTTGATTGCCACGTCGCTAAAGCGTCACTTCAAGCTTACGTTTAAAACAGTTTTTATCTTTGAAACAGCCTCTTTTACTGATGCGCCTTTTGGAATAAAACCGGATATATTTAACTTCATCGCCTCTTTTATTCTCTCGCTGGTCCCATACGCGGTCAGCATCACAACAGGTAGTTCTTTATCTTCCTCGCGTATCAGGCGAAGCACCTCTAACCCGTCTAATCCAGGCATTACGACATCTAAAAGGACCAGATTAGGCCGCGCCTCTTTTATCTTATCCATAGCCTCTCTACCGCTGCGGGCCGATGAAAAACTATACCCCTGGCTCTCCACTACCTCCTTCAGGAAATCAAGGACATTCTCTTCATCATCAACTACTAGTATCTTTACCTTTTTCTCCATTTTCTTCTCCCTTTAATAAATTTTTTATCTTCCCGCTTACCTCTGCCATCGGTATACCTTTGGAGATAACCCCCCTGATATTAAGGCTCTCCTTTCTCGACTTATCCATATCCACCCCGTATGCAGTTAACAGGATAACCGGCGCATCTATTTTTAATGTTCGGAATTCCCGGAGCAGCTGCACCCCGTCCATCTCCGGCATGACCAGGTCAATTAAAAAAAAATCGAATGTCTCTCCCTTAACTATCTCAATAGCTTCTTTACCTGAAGAAACAACCTTAACCTCGAAACCCTCTTCAGTCAGGTATTCCTTAAATAAATCCCTTATAATCTCCTCGTCATCCACTAATAAAATTTTGTTACTCATTTATTAAACTCTTTAACCATTTTATCAACGTATTTATAATATTCTTTGCGCTTCAATTTACCGGCAGCCTCTTCGTCGAGAACGACTATAGTATCGCGATGGAGCTGTAGAGCAGATGCTGTAATAGAGGCGGTTACAGAACCCTCTATAGCCTTAGCCACAACCTCTGCCTTCTTAGCGCCGCTTGCCAGAAGGACAGTCTTACGCGCCTCAAAAACTGTCCCCACACCCATGGTAATAGCATACCTGGGCACCTCGGACTCATCTTTAAAAAACCTGGCGTTGTCTTTTATTGTCTCTTCGGTCAGGGTCTTTAATCTCGTCCTGGAACCAAGAGAAGAAATAGGCTCATTGAAAGCAATATGTCCGTCACTGCCAATACCCAGGACCTGCAGATCTATCCCCCCGGCCTCTTCGATCATATGTTCGTATTCCTCACAAAATTTGTCTACGTCTTTCGCTAAACCGTCAGGGATATGGACATTCTCCTTTTTTATATTGACATGTTTAAACAAATTTTCCCACATAAAATAACTATAACTCTGCTCATGGGTAGGGGAAAGCCCGTAGTATTCATCGAGATTGAAGGTAGTGACATTAGAGAAATCCAATCCCTCTTCCTTATGCATACGAATGAGTTCTTTATAAAGTCCTAAAGGGGTGCTGCCTGTGGCAAGCCCCAGTACGAACTTTACCTTCTTCCTCATCTCCGAAGAAACGTATCCCGCTGCCTCTTTACTCATCTCGTCATAATTTGCTCGAATTAGAACCTGCATTTCATCCTCCTTTTAATGACGACACAAGTTATGTGACATAACTTGTATGTCGGAATTAATCCCGAAGTCGCAACATCTTCTGCGACAAGGGATATACACCATATAACCACATCATATTGTACCCTATAGAAATATGTTTGGCAATAATTTTTTGCTTGCTAAATAATATCTCTTATGCTAAACTAAAAAAATTATGAGTTTAATTGATACCTTTTTTGAAAAAGCCCGAAAAGATAAAAAGAGAGTAGTCTTCCCTGAAGGAAATGATGAAAAAATCATTCAAGCGGCCGGGACTATCCTGGACAAAAACATAGCAACGCCCATTGTTTTGGGCAAAGAAAATGAGATCAATGACCTGGCCAAAAAAATAAATTTAGATCTTACAGGGATTAAAATAATAAACCCGGACACATCTCCGCTTTTGGACAAGTTTGGTTCTCTATATGCAAAACGAAAAGAAAATATCACTGAGGGGATAGCAAAAAAACTTGTTCGCAAAAATCTATTCTTCGGATGTATGATGGCAGCTGAAGGAGAGGCTGACGGAATAGTTGCGGGGATAGCGCATGCAACTGCATCTGTGCTTCAATCCGCAGGCCTTGCTATCGGATACCTCAAAGACGTGCATATCCCTTCCAGTTTTTTTATTATGGTCCTGCCGCAATTCTTAGAAGAAAAAAATAAAATCCTGGTCTTTGCCGACTGCGCTGTTAATATTAATCCATCTGCCCAGGAGCTGGCAGAGATAGCCGTTACTACCGGAAAAAATGCCGGGAATATCCTCGGTATTGAGCCGCGTATAGCATTTCTTTCTTTCTCCACCAAAGGCAGCGCTTCACATGCAGACGCTGATAAAGTTATCAAGGCTGTGGAGATAGCCCACGGCATTGCGCCGGAATTAATTATAGACGGGGAGCTGCAGCTGGACGCAGCCCTTATTCCCCGTGTAGCACAGAAAAAGGTGAAATTAAGTGAAGTAGCAGGAAAGGCAAATGTCCTTATATTCCCTGACCTGGACAGCGGCAATATTGCTTATAAACTGACACAATATCTTGCAGGGGCACAGGCCTACGGCCCGATCCTCCAGGGATTTAAAAAACCCGTATGCGACCTGTCCCGTGGGGCAACAGCTGATGACGTGGTAGGGATTACTGCTATTGTGGCAGTCCAGGCGCAGAAAGGAAACAACTAATGAAAATCTTGGTAGTCAACTGCGGTAGTTCATCTATAAAATACCAGCTCTTTGAGATGCCGGAAGAAAAAGTCCTTGCAAAAGGAACGCTTGAAAAAATCGGCGAAAAAACCGCAAACGCAATCCCTGACCATCATGAAGGAATGCGCAGGATACTGGAAATTTTAACCGATAAAAAAACAGGTATACTTAAAGATATCCATG
>DAOWKF010000015.1 GCA_030640045.1 Candidatus Omnitrophota bacterium
ATACAGTTAATATTACCTATGCAAATGAACGTATAGAACAAGACTATAAAGAAATGGGCTTTGAGGATAAAAAAAGACGTTTACCTAATAAGCAGTGGGGTCTTCTTAACGTGCTTGCCAACAACAAAGGAGAAATAAGCTGGGAGACTTCAGAAGCAAATTTTAATCTCAAAAAGAGAAAACAGCTACTTTCACAAACATTAAAGGTTTATTTCCACATAGACGAAGACCCCTTCTTTTCCTATAAGCAAGAAAAAGCCTACAAAATCAAAATCAATCTCATTTCAGAATAATCCCTTCTCTTGGTGAATTTATCTTCCCTTCGGTGAATTCACCCACCATCAAATAAAAAAAATAATCTTTTTTTGTGCTCAATTTAGCCAAATTTTCTCTTTACTGGTGATTTTTCGCCATATAAGAGTGAGAGCGATAATTTATGAATATGAACAATTCCTATCGCACAAAAGACTTATCCGAGGCCGCTTTTCTATACGCATCCGGAGCAAAGCTAATCAAATTAGATAACGAAAACGGGAGAGTATGGTTTATCTATGCTGATAAAGCCCAATGTGAAAAACTGGCTGATTCTTTCTGGAGTAAAGAGGCTACAGTAAACGCCAAAGAATTCGCAGATGCTTTTAGAACCCTAAAGGACATGATTTTTAATAGAGGGCAGAGATAGGTTTTGAGTAGATGAAAATGGAGATGAAGAAAGAATGGCAATTGACAAAAGACCCTTAGAGAATCTACGGGACTGTGTAAAGCGTGCTTTCTATAAAGGTTGTAGCAGGGGATATGCGTTTCGTAAGATGCGACACGCAATAATTTTTGAGCTGAAAAGGTTGGGATATGAATCGTCAGAAATAAAAGACTTGCTATTAGAGTGGAATAAAAAGAATGAAAGACCATACAAAATGGGAGAGGAAAAGAGACAAATCTTGAGGTATGTTGACTGGTATGAAAGTAAAGAATGCAAGATGGGCTGTAACGCACTGAAAGATTTCTGCTTAGGTGAAGAAAGATGCCAATTTTATAAAGAAACGACATTTTTTAAAAGACAGCAAACGCAAGAACTACCTTTTAAGCTTGAGGACTTAAAGAAGTTTTTAACTGACCGCTACAAACCAGAGGGGTATCTAATGGTATGTATTGTACAGGCATTAAGACGGTATCAAATAGAAAAAGTAACAGGAGAAATTATTTTAGTCGGTCACAGAACAATCGCTTCAATCATAAGAGACGCATTCGGTCATACCGTAAACCCAATGTATGTCTGGAGAAAATTTAATCTGTTAATAGACGAAGGAGTGATTGAGATAGTGATCCGGGGTAAAAGCGGGCAATTCCGTAATCTGGCGAATGGGTATCGGTTCTTACCTTGGCAACCTCCTGAAAACAATCACAATAACCCATATTAACCTATATGTGTAACAGTAGGATATACAATAATGAGTAACAATGGAAAGAAAGTGACCCCACTTAAAGCGATAAGGCAATACTGTATTTGGTGTGGGAATGGTTCTAATATAGAGGTCAAGTTTTGTACAGTCTATAGTTGTCCTTTATATTCTTTGCGATTCGGCAAGCGGGTAAGTAGTATATCGCCTTTAAAAACAATCCGTAAAAAGTGTCATAGTTGTGGTGAGGGAACAGCACATAATATCAGAAACTGTGAATTTGATGATTGTCCCTGTTTCACGTACCGTTTTGGAAAGAATCCCAGTCTCAAGGGTAAACGAGGTAGGGGGAACCCTAACTTTGGGAAAATCGCTACTACATTCCGTGAAAACTCGGATAAAAAAGGTATTGTAGTAGATGATCTAAGCCCTGTTTCTGTTAATACAGCATATAAAAAGAAAGAATAATATGCCTAAAACAAAAGGACTTACTGCGAAACAACGTAAGTTTATAAAAGAGCTTACCAAAACTTTATCTCCGACTGAGGCCGCTATGAGGGCATATAACTGTAAAGATAGATTATCTGCAAAGAGTATAGCACATGAAAACTTGACAAAACTTGACATTTCAATGACTGAGCTTATGGACAAAATGGGTTTAAATACTGAGCAGGATATAGCTGATTTAGTGGAATTGCGAAAAGCGACAAGAGTTATTGGTTATTTGAATCAATATAAACGAAAGGATGAAGATAATAAATTGGAAAAAGTAGAGCCAACTCAAGTTGTCTCAAATGAATTTCTTGATGTTCCAGATAATCATATCAGGTTAAAGGCGTTGGAGCTTAGCTTCAAACTCAAAGGTAAACTTTCTGATAAAGTCCGGTATGAGACTGATGATCCTACAAAAAAGCTATTGCGAGAAGCGTTTGAACGGTTAGATAAAGAATATGACTAAAATTAAGTCAAATTAAGATTATTAAGAAAAATACTGAAGAAAAGTGAAAAGACTGATTAGTGTTCCGGAATTAAGTGAGATGATAGGAGTAAAAGTCTCTACCCTCTATGAGTGGGTTTCTAAGAAATCTATTCCTTATGTAAAAGTGGGAAGGCTAACTAAATTTGACGAAGCTAAAATTGATAAATGGATCGTGGAGAGAAGCGTTGAGCCTCGTAATATCGTTGACAGGTTTTAATGAGTAATTTATAATAAGAGCTATTATGAGAGTCTTTAAGAGAGGTAAATGCTATTACATAGATTACTTTTACCAGGGGCGAAGGATTAAAGAAGCTGTTGGTTTTAATAAAAAGGCTGCGGAAGATGCACTTGCTATAAGAAAAGCCGAGATTCTCCAAGGGAAATATCAATTTAAACCCAAGAGAGATGTTTTGACCTTTGGTGAATTTTCACGGATCTATATAGACCAGTATTCCAAGGTTAATAAAAAATCATATATAAGAGATGAGCTCTCAGTAAAAAGTTTGAATAGGTGGTTTCAAAATATAAGATTATCTGAGATAACACCATATCTTATTGAGAAATATAAGATGGATAGGTCTCAAGAAGTAAAAAAAGCTACTGTGAACCGGGAGCTTGCTTGTCTTAAACATATCTATACTATGGCTATCAAATGGGACAAGGTAAGTGCTAATCCAGTAAAAGAGGTCAAGTTTTTCAAGGAAGAAAGCAAGAGCCTGCGGATATTGACTAAGGGCGAGGAGAGGGAATTACTCAAAGCCTGTGCTGACCATATCAGACCATTTATTATTGCAGCCCTTTATACTGGTATGCGGAAAAGTGAATTATTGGGATTGACTTGGGATAAGGTTGATTTTGATAGAGAGATAATAATAGTTGAGCATACCAAGAATAATGAGTATAGGATGATTCCTATGAATCGTAAGATCAGAAATACTTTAATGGGACTCAAGAGAACTGGGAATTGTGTGTTTGCCAAACCAAATGGGGAATCTATAAAAAGTGTTAAGACAGGCTTTCATAATGCCTTGAAACGGGCAGAGATTAAAGCGATAAGGTTGCATGATCTCAGGCATACTTTTGCCTCAAGGCTGGTGATGAAGGGGATAGATTTGGTTACTGTTAAAGAGCTTTTAGGCCATAAATCAATCACTATGACTATGCGGTATTCTCATCCTTCCCCGGAGCATAAAAAGATGGCTGTTGAGCTATTAGAGATGGATTTAGGGTGTCCCAATTATGGCCCAATAGGGAAATTGGAAAAAAGAGAAAAAGTTGTAAGTTATTCTTAGATAACAGGTGCCGGGGTGGCGGAATTGGTAGACGCCACGGACTTAAAATCCGTGGAAGTTCACACTTCGTGCCGGTTCGATGCCGGCCCCCGGCACCAGGATATTAATATAGAAAAGTAAGATGTTAGTCAAATACCATGTTATTGTATCCTTAAGCGGCGGAGTTATTATTTATCTCTTGACTCAATCTTTCCTCAAGGCTGCGCTTTTTAGTTCCGCAGGTATATTTATTGATGTTGACCATTTCTTTGATTATATCCGCAACTGGGGATGGAAAATTGTTAGCCTGCGAGACGTTATGAAAACTTTCTATACGCAAGAGTTAAAAAAAATCTATATCATTTTACATTCCTATGAGCTATTCATAGTCTTCGGTCTCCTTTTATGGTATCTAAAAGTAGATTGGGGCTGGGTTGTGTTTTTAAGTCTCACAATTCACTTGATTATGGATCATATATATTTCTTTACTCATTTTCGAAGCAATTCGCCATGGTTTTATTTTTTATCCTATCGCGTAAGCAAAGGATTTAAGACTGAAAAATTCGTCAAGGGAAAATCCCGGGATTTTTGATGGAAAAAGTCTCAATTGTCCTGCCTACTTATAATGAAGCGGAAAATATCGCAGAGGTAATACGTCTTATCAAAAACAACCATCCTGAGTGTTCCGTATTTGTTATAGATGATTCGTCTCCTGACGGCACCTTTAAGATAGTTGAAGAGATTAGTAAAAAGTTTGATAATGTTTTTCTTGTTAAAAGAGAGGGGGAAAGAGGGAGGGGATTAGCCGGGGCATATGGGTTTGAGCTGGCACTTAAACAGGGGAGCGATTTAATTATTGAGATGGATGCTGATATGTCTCATCACCCAGGATATCTCAAAGACCTGGTAAGAGAGGCAAAAGATTTTGATGTTGTCATTGGCTCCCGGTATATTAAAGGCGGCGGTGAGGAAGGGAGGGCTTTTAGCCGCAGGGTGATAAGCCGTATGGCAAATTTGTATCTCAGGTTTGTCCTGGGTTTTTCTGTACACGACTGGACTTCAGGTTACAGATGTTTTCAGCGCTCAGCCCTTAGCGCAATTGTTTCAGATATAAGGTCTAAAGGGCCTTCGATAGTAGAAGAGGTCCTCTTTAAGATAAAGAAAAAGGGATTTCGGATAAAAGAGATACCAATTATCTTTTTTGAAAGAGAAAAGGGGACGTCAAAATTGAATTCCAGGATACTCTTCAGGACCCTTTTATATTCTATTTATCTGCGCATTTTTTCGTAGGCTACCCCAAGGCTATTATGCGCATGGCTGTCGTATGGATTCGCAGCGATAGCTTTGTTTAAATTTTCTATTGCCTTATTAATTTCTCCTAAAGAGAGATAGGTTATCCCTAAGTTGCGATAGATCCTTGCATAGCCGGGAGAAATTTCTTCTATTTTTAGGTAATCGTTAAGGGCGTCTTTTTCTCTTCCTGTTTTTCCTAAAATAAATGCCCGTTTGTAATAGATGCCGCGTGGCTCAGGAGAGAAATTAATGGCCTTGCTGTAATAACTTATTGCCCGTGAGAGGTTGCCTTTTCTCCGCTCGAGATACCCCCTCCCAAAATAGAAATCCCCTAAAAATGGAAAGACTATAAATCTAACAGATGTCCAGATTATCAGGGGAAGAAAAAGAAAGGAGAGGATTAATTTTTTTGCCTGCGCCAGCATTCCGTAATCTTTATTTTTAGTTAAAGCCATACTCATACCAAGTCCTACCCAGAGGTAAAAATTTATAAAGGGGATGCGCAGGCTCACAGAAAACATATTTTGTATGAACAGCCCCACTATACCGGAAAGAGCCCCATGGATAAATAAAGAGTTGGAGCTATCTATCTTTTTTAAAACAAAGTAAAAGAGAGAGACTAAAAACCCGCACCAGAGTAAAAGGCCGATAATCCCGAGCTCTGCCCATATCTCTAAAAATTCATTATGGCTGTGGAGTGTCATTGGCGCGGCATCACGGAAAAGAAAATAGCCGGGAGGTCTAAAAGAAGGATAGACCTTAGAGAATGAGCCGATCCCTGTGCCTGTGAGAAGGTTTTCTTTTATCATCTTGTGTGTCCCCTGCCAGATAGGGCTGCGTATCCCAATGAGATGCGTAAAGGTATGGGGCATGGACATCACAAGGACGCATCCGCATAGCATCGCTATTAGGAGAAAGATAGAGATATGCCTCCAGATTCTTTTTGAACTCCTTAAAAAAATGAGGAAGAGGATGGATGCGCTAAAGCCCAGGGAACCTGCGCGGGAGAGGGTGGTGATAAAGCCCCCGATTTGAATAAGGATTAAGAGATAAAGTAGGAGGTCTATTTTTATAAATTGTTTGCTTACAAGGTGCTTTTTATACCTTTCATGAAGCAGGCACAAACTTAAAGGGATTGAGAATACAAAATAACCGGCTAAAAAATTAGGATTATAGAAAAAGAGATTGGTGCGGTGAAAGTGGGTAAGCGGAGCCATCCTGTGGATAAAGTAGGAGATAAGGCATACGAACCCGATTAGAGAGGTTATGATAAAGAACTGCCATGTTATTAATCGGATAAAGCGGGGAGTTACGGAGAGATGGGCCAGGACGAAAAAAAAGCAGAAAAAGAGGAGTGTAGTGAATAATTTTTCAGATGAAGCGAATTGGTATTTAAAGATAAAATTAAGAATTACGTAAGTGGCCAGGAGGATAAGAAAAAATACAGGAGGAATTTTTTTGATACTAATTTTTTTATCCTTAAACGACCTTATCAAATAAATGGCGAGGATTGTGATAAGGCCTGCCTTAATAAAGGTTGTTTTTATTATTGTCGGGTCATAGGTTAGGGAAGTGAAGACAAAGGGGATGAGGGCTAATAAAAGGACGATGCTTAATTGTGTAGAGATGTTTTTGGCTATTCGCTCGCGCTCGCGCCGTCTTTTAGATTGCTGTCCACAACAGTTGACCCGGCATTCCACTCGACATGGCCGTCTAAGTATAAAACATTTACGCCGTCAGCCTTGTGATTGTCACTGTCTGTTAAACCGGTAGCTCTACCAGCGCCTCTATCAGCAGCAATGGCAGTATCAGAAGCGTCCATTTCAGTCAGACCATCTTTGTAGCAATAATCATAATAGCGGGTACCCACGATGTCAGCTTTTAATTTCTGAAGAGGCGGTATGTCTGTTGCTTCATCTTCTAAAGTAACACTTGTCTTTGTAGAAGCACATTTGAATATTCTCTTATCACCGACGTAGCTAGGATAAAGGAATCCCAGAAGGGGACCGCCGCCATTATAAGCAGTAGTATTATCTTCAGGAAAATTTTCATCGTAGTCCTGGGCGTACATATGCAGAGCCTTTCCTATCTGGCTCAGATTATTAAGGCACGCAATACGGCGGGCGCCTTCTCTGGCGCGCATCAGGGCAGGCAGAAGCATCCCGGCGAGGATTGAGATAATAGCAATAACTACAAGGAGTTCAATTAATGTAAAACCAAATTTTTTTCTTTTCATAATACCCCCTCTTCTTTTTAAATTCTATCACCTTAATTCCTTTTGTCAAGCAGATATAAAATAATCCGTTGAGCTATTAGTTCTTTTTTTAATCTTTTAGTCTTTATAAAGGTTTTGTCCTTGTTTATGATATAGACCTGATTAAAATCATTTTCGAATCCAATATCCTTTCGGGAGATATCATTGCCGATAATTACATCTAACCCTTTGTCTTTTAGTTTTTGATAAGCCCTGGACATCAAGGAGCCGGTTTCCGCTGCAAATCCAACCTTTATAAGATTTTTTTTTAATCCTTCCTTTTTGGATATTGCCTTTAATATGTCCCGGGTAGGTTTTAGTTTGAGCAGAATGGGGCCTTTAGTGCGTTTTATTTTACCCTGTACCGCGTGGCGCGCAGGGCGAAAATCACTTACAGCTGCTGCCATGATAAATATGTCAGCATTTTTTATATTTTTCAATATTGCCTTGAGCATCTCTGAAGCTGTCTCTACTCTAACAATTTTAGTATGCGCAGGCCCTGGTGGCAGGGATGTTGGCCCGCTTATAAGGATAACCCTTGCGTCCATATCTCCGGCTGCTTTTGCAAGTGCATAACCCATCTTACCGGAAGAACGATTGGAGATATACCGCGCCACGTCAATGGATTCGCGGGTAGGTCCGGCAGTAACGAGGACTACCTTACCTTTTAGATATTTTTTTGAGGGTTTCAAAAATGATTTTTATTATTTTGTCCGGACTTGCCAATCTCCCTTCACCCTCCACCCCGCATGCGAGATAACCTTTTTCCGGAGGGATGATTTTTACTCCATATTTTTTAAGTTTTTTAAGATTCTCCCGGACAATCTTATTTTTATACATTACCTCATTCATAGCAGGGGCAATGATGACAGGCTGTGCCTGCCCCGTAGCTTTATAGTTCGGGGTAAAAGATAGTGCTATCGTTGAGAGAAGGTCATCAGCTATGCCATTGGCCATCTTACCTATGAAATTGGCGGTAGCAGGGGCAACTACGAGAATATCACCTCTCTCCCTTAGAGAGATGTGGAGGGGATCAGGGGGAATTTTTTCGGGAAAAAGTTCAGTAAACACATCCTTTCCGGAAAGGGTGCGGAGTGTAAGGGGTGTTATAAAATGGGTGGCGGATTCAGTCATGATTACAGTTACCTCTACTCCTTTCTGGGTGAGCGCAGAGGTAAGTTCAGCAGCTTTATAGGCAGCTATTCCGCCGGTAATTCCTAATAATATTTTTCCTTTAGTCATTTCCGAAGGCTTTCAGCTAAAATAATCGCGTGGATCTCTTTAATGGCTTGGTTCAGGTCATTATTCACAACTGCATAGTCATACTCCTTCAGGGAACGCAGTTCTTTTTTCGCGATATTTAACCTCTTTTTGATTTCATCCGGATTGTCGGTATGCCTTTTTATAAGCCTTCTCTCCAGCTCTTTAAGTGAGGGAGGAACGATAAAGATTAGAATGGCCTGAGGTATGGCCTTTTTTATCTGTCTGGCCCCCTGGACATCTATATCCAGAAGCACCTGTTGGTGATTAAGAATGGGCGCTTTTGGTGTGCCGTAATAATGGCCATGGACAACTGCCCATTCAGCTAATCTCTTTTCTGAGATTAATTTTTTGAACCTGTCTTCAGTGATAAAATGGTAATCCACATTGTTTTTTTCGTTGCTGCGTCTGGGTCTGGTAGTTATAGAGATAGAATAAAAAAAATGAGGAAAGATTTTTAAAAGTCTGCAGACAAGTGTAGTCTTTCCGCCCCCCGAAGGGGAGGAGATTACTATAAGCAGTTTTTTTCTTTTTCTGTTTTTTTTATTCAATATTCTGGATCTGTTCTTTTATCTTTTCCAATTCTGCTTTCATGAGGACAACCGCCCTGGAGATAGTAAAATCATTTGCCTTTGCAGCCATGGTATTTACCTCTCTCATCATTTCCTGGATGGTGAAGTTAATTTTTTTTCCTACATCTCCCTTTTCATTTAAAAAAAGGCCGATCTGGGCCAAATGGGAGGAGAAACGGGAGAGCTCTTCGGTTATATCTATTTTTTCACTGAACATGGCAAGTTCTGTGGAGGGCTCCGCCAACTTGGTCTTAAGCGCTTTTCTATAATTACTTAGTAGAATGGGTAATCTTTTTTTAATTTCTTTCTGCTTTTTTTTGAGTATTTTAAGTCTATTTTTTATGTCTTTTTCTGTGAATTTCCCTTCCCGCTGCCGCATTATCAACAGGGCTTGCAATGCCTTATTTATTGATTTTCTTGTTTCACCCCATGCCCTTTCTATAGATATGAGAGGGGTGCGAAGCTCAATCACTCCCGGTATCTGGCACAGTTGCGACAGGGAGGCGGTGTCTTTCAATTTAAACTCTTTTTCGAGCTTCTGTAAATTAGTTAGATAGCTCCTTACGAGGGTATAGTTAATCTCTGCCGAGACATGGGTTTTAGCGCTCCTTCGTTCTATGAATACCTCTACCCGGCCCCGGTGGATTGACTTTTTAATGAAATTTTTGATTTTCGGGTCAAGCCCCTGGAGTTCTTTCGGTAACCTTACAACCAGGTCCAGATAACGATGGTTTACTGTCTTTATCTCAGTAGTAATGGTACCGAGTCTGGATTTAATTACCCCGCGGCCGAAACCGGTCATACTTTGAAGCATTATAAAATATTTTATATTCAATATATCCTCATGTCAATATTTACTTTACATTTTTATATAGGCGGGATATAATAAATTTCTAGTTATATAGAAAGGGGTGATAATAATTGACCCAGGTCAATGTAAGAAGGGGCGAGCCAATTGAAAGGGCCCTGCGCAGGTTTAAAAAGAAGATAGACAAGGAAGGCATCATCAGGCAGATGAAGCGCCATGAGTCCTATGAAAAGCCTTCCCAGCGCAAGCGCCGCAAGCGCCTGCGGGCTATTATCAAAAGAAAGATTGCTGAGCAGGAAAATCTTTAAATAATGGATTTACTTAAGGGCCTTGTCCAGACATCTGATATTAAAATTGTCTTACTTGTTATTGATGGATTGGGAGGGCTCCCTTTAAAAAGCAGGGGAGAAACCGAGCTTGAGAGCGCAAGGCGTAAAAATTTGGATAGCCTTGCAAAAAGGTCTATCCTTGGGTTAATTAATCCAATAGACTATGGTATTACTCCGGGAAGCGGCCCTGCGCATCTCGCCCTGTTTGGTTACGACCCCATCGAATATACTATCAGCCGCGGGGCATTGGAGGCAGCCGGTATAGATTTTGCTCTTCAAAGAAATGATGTAGCTGCCAGAATAAACTTTGCGACTATTGACAAAGATGGAGTAGTTACTGACAGGCGCGCCGGAAGAATCACAACCGAAAAAAACATTGAGCTCTGTAAGAAGCTTTCCAGCATAAAGATAGAAGGGGTTGAGGTCTTTGTCCGGCCGGTTAAAGAACACCGGGCCGTAATTGTATTCAGGAAAGAAGGTCTCAGCGATAGAGTTAGTGATTCAGACCCGCAGGACGTGGGAAAGCCATCTTTAGAAGTAAAGGCATTAGAATCTAAGCCCGAAGCTTCTCGAATGGCGAGTCTTGCTAATGATTTTATTAAAGAGGCATTAAGGACACTTCAAGATAGCCATCCGGCTAACGCCATTCTCCTGCGCGGGTTTGCAGCGCCGCCTTCTCTGCCTGCGTTTAAAGATATATACAAACTTAAATCCGCAGCTATTGCAACATATCCCATGTATAAAGGACTGGCCAGGCTCTGCGGTATGGATATCCTTAAAACCGGGACAACTATCGCGGAGGAATTTAAGACGCTTAAAAAGGAATTTAAAAATTACGATTATTTCTATATCCATATTAAAGGGACAGATAGCGCCGGTGAAGATGGGGATTTTAAACGGAAGGTCAAGGTTATAAAGGAAGTTGATAAACAGATTTCCAGGCTTGCCAGGCTTAAACCAATGACTTTAGCTATTACCGGCGACCATTCAACCCCCAGTCTCCTTAAGGCCCATAGCTGGCATCCGGTTCCTTTTCTCCTCTATTCTCCTTATTGCCGTCCTGACAAAAGCTGCTCCTTCACAGAAAGCGAGTGCGTTGGAGGCGGCCTGGGCCAATTCCCTTCGGTAAAGGTCATGTCCCTTCTTTTGGCGCATTCCCTGCGGCTCAAAAAATTTGGTGCATAAAAATAATAAAAAAATGGGGACTGTCCCTTTGTGGACTGTCCCAAATTTTTTTGTTCTAATTTTTTCTATTTGTTTTCTTATTTCATCCCTCCACGCCGCTTCTTTAAATAAAGCTGAAACCTTTACACTGGATAACGGTCTTACAGTCACAGCTAAATCACTTCCCGGCTCCGGCCTTGTCGCTATCGAGATGTGGATATGGGGAGGGCTTCTGGCAGAAGGGGAGTATCTCGGCAGCGGTATCTCACATTTCATTGAGCACATGTTTTTTAAAGGGACAGAAAAAAGGAGTGCCGGTGAGATCGCGAAGGAGATTCACAGCCTGGGCGGAGAGCTTAATGCTGCTACCTCTATTGATTATACGTATTATAAAATTATTTTACCTGAAGAGCATCTACGTAAAGGCCTGGAGATTATGGCAGATGCCATTCAAAATCCGGTTTTTTCTGAAAAAGAATTGGCAAAAGAAAGGGATGTCATCCTCAAGGAGATCAATATGGGGCAAGATGATCCTTCAAGGAGGCTGTGGAAGGGTCTTTTTAGAGAGGCATTTATATCGCACCCTTATCGCGAGCCAATTATAGGACGCAGGGATTTTTTTGAGAGTTTAACCCGCAAAGATCTTGTGTCTTTTCACAAGACCCATTATACCCCTCAATATATGGTCCTGGCTATAGCCGGCGGTATAGATATGGATGCTATTAAAGGGGAGGTAGAAAATTATTTTAAGAATTGGAAAACTACTTCTAATTTCTCTTTGCCTTCCTTTCATGAGCCGCAACAGATTACCTCCAGAAAAACAATAGAGCATTTCCCCGGTAAAAAGGCATATTTTAGAACGGGCTTTCATATCCCGGGGATAGAGAGTGAAGACCTCTACAGTCTGGATTTGTTAGCATTCATTCTTGGAAATGGCATAGGCTCAAGGCTCTACAAGGAGATAAAAGAGAAAAAGGGATTGGCTGACAGTATCTCGGCATTTTCTTACACCCCTTCCGGTCAGGGGATTTTTGGCATAGATGCAGTTACAGAACCGGATAAGATTGGCGCCCTTGAAGAAGCTGTCATGCAGGAAATAGAAAAGATAAAAAGACACGGGGTTCCCGGGAAAGAGCTTGAGCGGGCAAAAAAGGTTATTCAGAGTGAATATAAACTCTCACAGGAGCGTGTAGCGTCAGTCGCTGCTGATATAGGATATAATAAATTAATCCTTGGCGATGCCAATTTTGGCGAATATTATGTAGAGCGCATAAGCCGTGTAAAGAAAAAAGAAATAAAAGATATTGCCTGTAAGTTTTTAAGGCAGGAAAATCTAACTATATGTATACTGACGCCGGAGAAAAATCCGGCCTGGCGTCATTGCGAGCCCCGAAGGGGCGAAGCAATCTCAGAGAAAGAAGTAAGAGCCATTAACAAGCACCTCCTTCCGGGTCTTGTGCTTTTGACATGTGAGAACAAAATCACTCCCATGGTCAATTTAAATCTTGTATTTAAGGGTGGGGTCATTTACGAAGCCAAAGAAAAAAATGGCGTTTTTTCTCTCCTTTCTAAGTGCCTTATCCGTTCTACAAAGAAAAAGGAATATCTTGCTCTTCATTCTGAAATCGAATCCCGCGGCGGGAGGCTTTCGTCTTACAGCGGGTATAATAGTTTTGGTCTTTCCCTTACCCTCCCTGAAGAAGACCTCGGGCGGGGGGTAGAGACATTAGCATCTTTAGTTAGAGAACCGCTCTTTAAAGAAGAAGATATAAAAAAGGCAAAGGAAGAACTTGAGGCCAGCCTCTCGATAGAAGACGATAATATCTTAACCCGCGCCTTTCACCTCTTTAGAGAGACCATATTTAATGACCACCCGTATAGCTGGCGGGATAAAGGGACGCAGGAGTCTCTAAAAAAGATTACGCGTAAGGACATTATTTCTGTATATAATAAATTCTGTTTTGGTCAAACACCTGTATTAGCTGTATTCGGTGATATAGATGAAAAAGAGACCATTTCCCTTGTAGAAAAAAATTTTGTTTTCATGGAAGGCAGGCGAAAAGATTTTAAAAAACTTTTGCCTCCCAAAAAAGTTTCTCGTAAAAAAAATATTACCCTCCCCAGGGAGCAGGCTATTCTAATTTTTGGTTTCCCGGGGGTGAGTGTAAAAGATGAGGATAGATTTACTATAGATGTAATTGCCACTGCGCTTTCCGGCCAGAGCGGCCGATTCTTTACTGCCGTAAGGGGAAAAAGGGGGCAGGCATATTATGTCGGGGCTTTTCAGATTCTGGGCTTAGTGCCAGGAGCAATAGTATGCTATGCAGGGACTACATCCGAAAAGATTGATGAGGTTAAAGGAGTAATGGAGAAAGAGATTGAGAGGCTCAAAGAAGAATTTCTTCCTCAGGAAGAGATTGAAAAGGCAAAGGAGAGCCTCATAGGAAGAAGGAGGATCTCACTTGAAGCGAACAGCAGCTTTGCATTTGATGCGGCGCTAAATGAGCTGTACGGACTTGGTTTTAATTCCTATCGTGAATATGAAGCGAATATAAGAAGGGTTGACAGGGCTATGATTAAAGAAATAGCACAGAAATATTTAAAACAGGAGCTGATGTCGTGTGTGATTATAAACCCAAAAATTTAGTTAGCCTGCTTGAAGAGACAGTTGCTAAATTTCCTCAAGCCGAGGCAGTAGTATCCGAAGGGACAAGGCTTACTTATCAGAAATTAAATGAGGAGGTAAACAGGCTTGCAAATGCCCTGCTTAAATTCAACGTAAAAAAAGGGGACAGGCTGCTTTTAATGGCCC
>DAOWKF010000012.1 GCA_030640045.1 Candidatus Omnitrophota bacterium
GCAATAAAAAAAATAATTATCCCCCCTACCAGATTTACCTGGCTGAGAAGCGTCGCGCCTATCCCCAACGAAAAGGTAACGAGATATATAAATAAACACGTCGCCCGTTCACTCATCCCTAAAGAAATAAGCCGATGGGAAAAATGGCTTGTATCACCTCTCCAGAGGCATCTTCTTTCCCTTAGACGAATAAGAAGAACACTTCCTGTGTCATAGAGAGGCACTGCAAGTATGAGTACAGGCATTAGTAAAGAAAGAGTCGGTTGGCCTTCATGGTAAAACGTGCTTAAAACAGTTAGCCCCCCCATGATATACCCGACAAAGAGACTCCCTCCGTCACCCATAAATATCCTGGCAGGATGGAAATTGAATGGCAGGAATCCCGAGAGGGTCCCGGCAAAGATAGCTAAAAGCGTTGCTACAAAATACTGGCGGTTTACTAAGGCAATAGACAAAAATATAAGCGAAGAGATGAGGGCTACCCCGGCAGAGAGACCATCCATATTATCTAATAGATTAAATGCATTGGTAATCGCGAGTATCCAGATAATTGTCAAAAGACCAGCTAAAAAGGTTAGATGTGGAAAGATAGAAAACCTGATCCCTGTCATTACTACCGTAGTTATAACAATAACCTGCCATATAAGCTTCTTACCCGGACCCAAATTTTTTCGGTCATCTACAAGCCCTATAATAAATATGGCTACCCCTCCTGCTAAAAAATATAAAAGCCTTGGGAGCACAGAGACCATCCCCGGTAGATGTACTCCTTTTTCTGTGAAAAAGATAAGGAATGAAGCAAATATAAGCGGCAGGATAAAAGCAACGACTATAGCAAGCCCTCCAAGGCGCGGCATGGTATGCTTATGGATCTTTCTTTCACCCGGTTCATCAACAATCTTTAAAAAGAATGCAAGCGAGATCATGAGAGGGGTAAGCAGTAATGAGATAAGAAACGCGGTAATAAATAAAATAATATAGACAACAGGCCAGCTCATAATTTCTTATTCTCACATAAAATAGATTTGATTATCTCTCTTAATCTTGTCCTGGGGCTAAAGCCAAGATACTTTTCTAATTTCGCGATATCCGGCCGGCGATGCCTCATATCCTCAAAATCTCGCCCATAGACTTTTTCATACGGTATATAGACCAGAGGAGAATTTGAGCCTGCTATCTCCTTTACTTTTAGTGCCAGTTCCTTAATACTCACTACCTCACGGGAACCCAAATTAAAAACTTTTCCATACGCCCTTCTGATAGTAGAGAGCGCAAGTATACACTTAATAGTATCCCCGATATAAGTAAAACTCCTTGTCTGTTTACCATCGCTATAGATGGTTATCGCTTTTCCCTTCAAGGCCTGTTCTATAAATCTAGGCACAACCATCCCGTATCTGCCACTCTGCCTTGGGCCGCAGATATTAAAAAATCTTATAATAAGTATGGGGAGTTTTTTCTCCCTGTAATATGCCAGGGCCATAAATTCATCCATTGCCTTTGTGGCAGCATAACTCCAACGGATAATGTTTGTAGCCCCGAGGACACGGTCATCCTCTTCCTTGAGAGGAAAGCTTTCATTCTTTCCATACACCTCAGAGGAAGAAGCCAATATCACTTTCTTTTTGTAGCGATGACATAAGCGAAGGACATTTTCTGTGCCCAGCACATTTACCTCAACGGTCCTGAACGGATTATCTATGACATACTTCACGCCAACAGCCGCGGCAAGATGAAATACAGTGTCTACTCTTTTTATAGCCTGGCCTAACATCTTCTCGTTAAGTATATCGGCTTTTATAAAAGAAAAATTCTTTTTTTTACTTATTGCTTTTAGGTTTTTGAGCTTTCCTGTGCTTAGATTATCATAGGCTATTACCTTTCCTCCCCCGGCTGCAAGCGCCTCAGTTAGATGAGACCCGATAAAACCAGCGCCGCCTGTAATAAGAAAAGTCGTCATTATGTGTAAATTTTACCATTATTCCTCTCTCAAGGCAAATGAAAGCTTCTATTTTTCCATTTTTCTGATATACTAATAAAAATGGCTCAAATAAAAATTCTCCATATTATTACCAGACTAATTATCGGCGGGGCACAGGAGAATACAGTCTATACTGTCCTTGGTCTTCGTGACAGGGGAGACTATGAAGTCCATCTGGCCAGCGGGCCAACCTTCGGGCCCGAGGGCTCAATGGAGGAAGAGATAAGGTCATCAGGAATAGGTATTATCTCTATCCCTTATCTCAGGCGCAATATAAATCCTATCTATGATTTTATAGCATTCTGGCATATCTTTTTTATCCTTAAAAAAGGGCGCTATGATATCGTCCACACCCATAGCTCCAAGGCAGGTTTTCTTGGCCGCCTGGCAGCGAAACTTGCCGGAGTAAAAATTATTGTCCATACCATACACGGCCTGCCTTTTCATCCATATCAACCGCGGATAATAAACTATATCTACAGATTATGTGAGAGGATTGTCTCTTGTTTTACTAACAAGATAATCGCTGTCTCAATGGCAATGGTCGATACTGCATCCAGCGCGGGTATTGCTCCAGAAAAAAAATTTATAGTTATTCATAGCGGCCTGGACCTTACGCAATTTAAACCACGGCATGGAAATGAATCTTTAAAAAAACAATTCGGGATTCATGAAAATGAGATAGTCATAGGGAAGGTGGCAAGACTCTTTCATCTAAAAGGGCATAAGTATTTATTCAGGGCTATATCTAATCTTATTGCTGATTTCCCGCATCTAAAGATTTTATTAATCGGAGACGGAATATTACGCCATGAGTTAGAGAGAGAGGCAGACAGACTTGGGATTAAAGATAAGGTCATCTTTGCAGGTCTTGTTAGCAGGGACAAAATACCTGAAATGATAGCCATGATGGACATTGTTGTGCATTGCTCTCTAAGAGAAGGCCTGGCCAGGGTCATACCTCAGGCAATGGCTATGGAAAAACCAGTAGTAGGTTTTGACCTGGATGGCTCAAAAGAAATAATTGAAGATAAAGTCAATGGTTTTTTAGTCAAGCCAAAAGACGTAGAAGGCCTGACCAATACCTTAAAAAAGTTACTCGAAAATCCATCTCTTATAAAAGAGATGGGCGCATGCGGGAAAAAAAAGATAGAACCATACTTTGACAAGGACTATATGCTCACCCGGATCGAAACGGTCTATAAGGAACTCCTCTGGGTCTA
>DAOWKF010000031.1 GCA_030640045.1 Candidatus Omnitrophota bacterium
TAGAAGATGCAGGTCAAGGTAGGAATCAATGGTTTTGGAAGAATCGGGAGGTTAGCTTTGAAGACAGGACTTGAGAACAAAGATCTGGAATTTGTCGCTGTAAATGACCTTACCGATGCAGAGACCCTTGCCCATTTATTTAAGTATGATTCTACATTCGGGATACATCCGGAAGAGGTAAGTGCCTCCGGTAATATTATTACTATAGGCAGCAGGAAGATTAAGGTATTGAGTCAGAAAGACCCTGCTTCGTTGCCCTGGGCTGACTTAGGTGTGGAGGTAGTTATTGAATCTACCGGGAGATTTAGAGAAGCTAAGGATGCAGGCCTTCACCTAAAGGCCGGGGCGAAGAAGGTCATTATCAGTGCACCGGCAAAGGGAGAAGATATTACCATTGTTCTCGGAGTAAATGAAGATGAGTATGACCCGGCCAAACATAATATTATCTCCAACGCCTCCTGCACAACAAACTGTTTGGCGCCGGTAGTGAAGGTGATTATGGATAACTTCGGGGTAACGCAGGGGTTAATGACCACTATCCATTCTTATACCAGTGACCAATCGCTAGTGGATTTTCCGCATAAGGATTTAAGGCGAGCCCGTGCCGCGGCTGTCAGTATGATTCCGACTACTACCGGGGCAGCCAGGGCGATCGGTGTGGTAATCCCCGCACTGAAAGGTAAGATAGACGGACTGGCAATTCGTGTTACGACACCGAATGTATCATTAGTTGATGTGGTGCTGAATACTGAGAAAGAGACAGATGCTGAAAGTGTCAATAGCGCCCTGAAGAAGGCTGCCGCAGGAGAGTTAAAGAAATATCTCGAAGTCTGTGAAAAACCACTGGTTTCCAAAGACTTTAACGGCAATCCTAAATCTGCTATTGTGGATGCGTTATCGACAAGTGTCCTCAGCAACATGGTCAAGGTTCTCGCCTGGTACGATAACGAGTGGGGTTATTCCTGCCGTCTTGTAGATTTGATTGAATATATTGCTAATAAAGGGAGTGGTACGCATAGCGAGTTACGCAAGAAGCAAAAGAAGCTTAAGGAAAAAGTGAAGAAGGCAGTAAGGCATCATAAAGAAGCGGACCACCTGTTGACTCATTAATAAATGTTACCGAAGGGGAAGATTAAGGAAGAGTTGTTGACGCATAAGGTTTTTGATTAGCGAATAGATATTTTTAGTTTGGTGACACATCTTTGATTCTAATAGTATTCGATAAATTCTCATAAGAAGTATCATAGCACTTCATGCTTATGGAAGCAAGTATTTTTTAGAAAATCTTGCAAGGAGCTGGAGAAGTTATGTATACTTTAATGAAGAGCGAGGCTCTATGAGCCTTATAGAGGCCGCAATTAAGTCCAGAATGAAGAAAGATGGCTAATGGTAGCTTTAGACAACAGTTTGCTGAATATTGCCCCTAGTAAAATGGTCTCTCAGGGCAAATATGAGGTTTTATTAAAAAGGTCAATACTGTTGTTATATCAAAACTTTCTTTAAAGAAGATCTAAGATCTTTTTAAGCTTTTTCTCCATAGCTTTTCTTAGTTGAAAGGGGTTAAGCCCCTTAAATTGCTCTTTGAGTTTTCGTTTTACGGGACTTTATCAGAATAAACCTGATTTTTAGCTACCGAAACAATTTTACCGTCGGTAAAATTGTTTAAAGAGGCAGGTTTCTTCTATGAGGTAGTGCTACGTAAGGCAAGTTTTTTAAAAAAAGACTTGACAAATAGCGAGTAATATGGCATACTTACAGCAGAAAGGATGGCAGGTGCTATGTTTCTTAGAGTTAAGTCTTTTAAAAACAAAAATGATTCTCGGCGAAACTACCTATTACTGGTTGCCAATAAGAAAGTATCCGGTAAAGTTAAGCAGATAACATTAGCTAACTTCGGGCGGATAGAGGAGGCTAATGAGTTTATTCCTATAGTAGCAGAGAAGTTAGCCGCCTACAGCAACAAGCTCGGAGTCGTTAATTTATCTAAAGACCTAAAGAATGACTGGAGCAAAGAATACGGGCCAGTATTGATTTACAGGAAAGTCTGGGAGGATTTAAGGCTGGATAGTTACTTAAAGCAATATTTAAAGGCAAAGAAGATAAAATTCAAAGCCGAGGATGTGTTCTTTTCCAGTGTATTAAATAGACTTACCGAACCCAAGAGTGAATTAGCTACACACAAGTGGGCAAAAAGATACTATGGGCTAAGCCCGGTAGAAGATAAAAACCAATGGTACCGGGCGCTTGATTTTGCCGTAGAGCAGAAAGACAAAATAGAACATGATCTCTTTAGAGCTCAGTTAGATTTATTTCATCAGGAAATAGATATAGTCTTGATGGATACCACTAGTGTGGTGTATTGGGGCGATGGCAAAAAGGCGGAAGATATATTAGACTACGGCTATTCCAAACAGAAGCGGTTTGATTTAAAACAGGTGATTGTGGGAATATTTATGACCAAGGACGGTCATCCTATAGGTCATGAAGTATATCCAGGTAACACTAATGATATTAAAGCCTTCCAGCGAATGATAGAGACAATAAAGGGCCGGTATAAGATTAGAAGAGTTATTATAGTCTGCGACCGAGGTATGGTGTCAAAGGATAATCTTAAACAGTTAAAAGATCAAGATTATGAATACATCGTGGGCATGAAGATGAGACATTTGAAATATGAGAGCGCAAAGGAGATTCTGGATGAGACCCAGATGGAGCCTGTAGGAGAAAAAATAAAGGCCAGGGATATAGCATATAACGGCCGGCGGCTAATTGCCTGCTATAATCCGGAGCAGGCAGGGAATGACAGATTAAAACGGCAGGAGGTTCTATCCCGGCTGACCGAAAAATTAAAAAACCAAGGCTTAAAGAGTCTCTTAGTCCATAGGGAATATAGTAAATATCTGAAGATAGAAGCTGAAAAACCAGAGATAGATGAAGACAGGATAGAAAAAGAGAAGCTCTATGATGGCAAGTTTGTGTTAGAGACAAATACAGACCTGAGTTGGAAACAGGTAGTTGTAGCCTACAAAGACCTCTGGCAAGTAGAGGCAGCATTCCGGACATTAAAAAACGAATTAGCAATGGGGCCGATTTATCATTATACTGAAAGAAGGATACGAGCGCACATCTTTATCTGCTTTTTGGCCCTGGTATTAAAAGTATCTTTAGAAAAGTCCTTGAAAAAAATAAGCAAGAAATTATTTTTGAGTAAGGTTATGGAAGACATAGAACAAATAAAGGCCACAAAGTTAGATATCAAAGGCAGGCAGTATATATTCAGGACGGAATTACAAGGGGATGCATATCTGGCCTTCAAAGCGGTGGGGCTAAAAATACCGCCCAGGATTATAAAAGGAGTTCAACAAAACGGGGATGAAAAGGTAGTGGTACGCCTCTGACGGGTTTTGGTAACTGCTTGAAATGCCGCATGTTAGAACTTTTAGTTTTTAGATTCTGATAAAGTCCCGCAAGGGATGGCTTGGAAAGGATGCCGGTAATCTTTATCAAGTTCTTAAAGGAACAGATAAGGATAAAAATTTATTGATAAAACTCGGGACCATTTTTGAAGGGTATCCTGCTAAGGTAGGTATAGTGACATCAAGTATATATTATGAGGCGAATATTGTAATTTCCGAGGTAATGAATGCTATCCGGGAAGAGATAAAGGAATGGCCTATTCCTGATGCGAAAAAGAAATTTCTGCTTGGAAAATTTTCATCATACGCTAATGTATATGACGCTTTTATAACTGCTTCTGATTCAAGTGAAATCCGACTCAAACCGCACCCTGATCTTTTTGCGCTCGCCCTGCATAAATTAAGTGTGCCAAAGGATGAATATAATTCCGTAATAGGATTTGAGGATAGCGAATCCGGTACGATTGCAATGTGTGCTGCCGGGATAGGTTTTTGTGTGGCTGTCCCTTTTGCTGATACGGAGAGACATGACTTAAGTGCCGCTTCCTATATAAGCAAAGGGGGTATACCGGAAGTAATTTTGCAGAAGGGGATATTCCTCATATAAGATGTAGAACTATGAAAAGCCTGAGGCTTATTAGAGAAAGAAAATTTTGATTTATAATTTTCAAGTGAATAAAGGAAATATGGAGGTAACTGATGATAGATGAAGGATATATCGCTATAATAGCACCACACACACATTGGGATAGGGCATGGTATCTGCCCTTTCAGTCCTTCAGGATAAAACTGGTGGATATGATGGATAGACTCATCAATATTATGGAGGAAGAGCCCGAATATCGATACTTTACACTCGATGGCCAAACCGTGGTTCTGGAAGACTATCTGCAAGTCAGGCCGGAGATGAAGGAGAGGCTCAAGAAGCTTATAAGAGAAGGCAGGCTTTTTGTCGGGCCATGGTATTGTCTTCCGGATGAATTTATCGTAAGCGCAGAATCCATCATAAGAAACCTCTTGTTGGGACATAGGATCGCCAAAAGGTTTGGTAAGGTTATGAAGGTTGGATATCTCCCGGACATATTTGGCCACATATCACAGATGCCCCAAATCTTGAATGGTTTCGGTATAGATAATTTCATATTCACCCGGGGCATGGGAGAAGAGGAAGATCATCTGAATACAGAATTTTACTGGAAGGGCCGGGATGGGGCGTCAAAGGTCCTGGCCATATATCAGATATCTGCCTACAGCAATGGTGCGGCCTTGGGATATGAGCCTGAATGGGGAGACCTGAGCAATTTGAAGTTCGATATGAAGCTTGCCATCAAACAGTTGAAAGAGGCTGTATTCAAGTTGAAAGAGAAGGCCAGCACTCGTTACCTTCTTATCAATAATGGTTCCGACCATCTGGAACCTCAACCGGAGCTTTCCTCTATAATAAGAGAAGCAAATAAGAGAATTAAGAACCCCAAGTTTATCCATGGGAACTTCATAGATTACATAAGGGCGGTCCGTGAAGAAAATCCTCCCCTGAGAACCGTCCGGGGTGAATTCAGAAAAGGGAAACGTTATTCCATCCTGACAGGTGTCCTATCAAGCAGAATGTATCTAAAGCAGATGAATCATTCCTGCCAACGCCTCTTTGAGAAATGGGGAGAGCCATTTTCCGCTTTTGCCGGGTTTGAAGGGATGGAATATCCTTATCGTCTTCTTTGGCAGGGATGGAGATACATACTGAAATCTCATCCCCACGATGATATCTGTGGTTGCAGTATAGACGAGGTACACAAGGACATGGTTTATCGATATAGACAGGCAGATACGATAGGTAATGATCTTACAGATAGAGCTATCGAGCATATAATATCCAGGATAAATACAGAAAATGGTTTTGGTGAGGAGGCCATTCCTATTTTGGTCTTTAACCCCTTGAGCTGGCCGCGTCAAGACGTAATCTTTGGTTGGCTTTCCTTGCCGGAATCCAGGGAGCTGCCGCCTCGCTTTACTATTGTTGACAGCCATGGTAGTCTTTTACCTCATCAGAGAGGAGAAAGAAAATCTCTCTTCAAAGGGATAGGCGCCCAGCCCTTTAATCTTACAGAGCTTATTATCAAACCCAAGTCCATCCCTCCGCTGGGATATTCTCTGTTCTATATAATAAAGGAAAAGTCTAATGCTATAAAAAAATCCGGTCTGAAAATTAGCCCAAGGAGGTTGGAGAACCAGTTATATAAGATAAGAATCAAGTCCAACGGTTCGCTTGATGTAACTTGTAAGGAACTAAATAGGACCTATTATGGCTGGAACGTTTTTGAGGATAGAGAGGATGGAGGGGATAGCTACGATTATTCTCCCATTCCTAATAGCATTACCATCACCAGTAAGGGATTAAAGGCTAAAACCCGCATATTGGAAAGAGGTCCACTCAGGGCAACTTTAGAAGTGAAGCTAAATATGCCTACCCCTCGATCGCTTACTAAGGATAGAAAACGAAGATCGAGTGTTTTGGTCACCTGTCCCATAACAAGTTATATAACCATATATGATGCTTCGCCACGTATAGATATCACCACAAAGTTTACAAATCAGGCATCTGATCATCGCTTACGGGTTCTTTTCCCCCTAAATGGTATAAAGGCAGATTACTCTTACTCAGAAGGACAGTTTGATGTGGTCAAGAGGCCTATAGACATTCCGAGGGTAAAAGGATGGGCACAGTTGCCCTCAGGTACGCAGCCTCAACAGCATTTTATGGATGTATCGGATACTGAAGTTGGGGTAACGCTCATAAATGAAGGACTTCCGGAATATGAGGTTCTAGGCACTTGCCATCCTGAGCGTAGCGAACGGGTTCGCACTGAGAAGAATTGTGCTGCTATAGCCCTCACATTGCTGAGATGTGTCGGGTGGCTTTCGCGGGAGGATCTTTTAACCAGGCAGGGAGGAAATGCGGGCCCATCGATCAGGACACCTGATGCACAATGCCAGGGAGATCATACTTTCCATTATGCCATATTTCCTCATCGGGGAAGCTGGGATGAGGCCAAGGTTTATAAGAAGGCCTATGAGTTTGACCTACTCTGCAGAATCGAATACTCGAGGCCTCATAAAGGTTTGCTTCCCAATAAGCTTTCCTTCCTTTCTGTGCATCCTGATAATGTTATAATCAGCGCAGTCAAGAAGGCGGAGGCAAACGATAGTCTTATAGTCCGTTTGTACAATATCTGCCCCGGTTCTACGACTGCCACACTTAAAATATATCAAGATATTAAAGAAGCCCACCTGGTTAATTTTAATGAGGAACCGATAGAATCCGCCTTGAAGGTTTCAAAAAAACAGGTCAAGGTGTGATTGAGAGGTTATGAGGTTAAGACCTTGAGTCTGGAGACGTAGTTTTCTTGACTATCTGTATTGCCTTCAGAGGCAAATAAGGCGGCAATTATGGGAGCCAATCCTGTCCGAGGGGAGGCGATGAGAAGTGAGAGAGGTCAGCGGTTCTGTTAATGGCAAAAGAAGAAAAATTGAGGGAAATTAACCCAATTCTTTCTAATATAGTAATTGCTCAATATCAAGTGGTCATTGCGAGGAGCTACGAGGGTGTGCTAAGATTAGTTGAAATTCAGTAAGAAAGAGCTTGAAAACAGGCAAGGTTCCTCTTAAAATAGGGTTATAACCAATAAGCCCTAAAACAAAAGGAGGAACCAATGCCTGCAACAATAAAAGGCAAGATTTACAATCAAACCTGTTTTCATTCTCAGCAAGGTGTAGAGAAGACTCTAAAGGGATTTTTAAGGGCCCACGATGGGAGCGTTCCTAGGACACATTTTCTGGATGATTTGCTAAATTTGTGTATAGAAATTGACGGCAATTTTTCTAAACTGAAAGAGAAATGCTTAAAATTGGACAAATACTATATTCCCACCAGATATCCTGATGCTTTACCGGGGACATTGCCCGAAGGTCTTCCGGAAGAGAAAGATGCCCAAGAGGCCTTATCTTTTTTACAGGAGATAATGAAATTTGTAAGAGGAAGATTGGTATGATATTTGCAGACGCAAGCACTCCACCTTAATAAAGATTGGAAAAATTTGCTATGTTTGTAAGCCGAATTGCGTATAAAACTACAGCCCCGGAGTCCCATTTTTTTAGCCTCGCAGTCCCAAATTGCGATAGAACCAAAATTGGTAGTTTAGCCATAATTGACTGGTAATAAATGGGTTGCAAGAATCTAAAATGGTTTGATAGGAACTCAGTCCCATACAGCCGTAGGCAGTACTGTTTCACCGTATAAAGTTGGTACGATAACGAGTGGGCCTACTTTTGCCGGCTCGTAGATTTAATTGAGTATGTCTCTAATAAAGGCATATAATTAGGAAGATTATCTAAGTAGAGGTTCCAGAACTTCCCGGATGTATGACTGATGGAAAGACTTACCAGTATGCCGTCAAGAATACTGAGATAGTTATTCAGGAATGGATCGAAACGGTCCAAGAACTTAATCGACTCATCCCGCAGCTAAAATATAAGCTCATGTATGCCTAAAAAAGCGCTTAGCCGAACAGAAAGAGAGGCAGTTAAATTGATTAATACTACACGAATTATAAAGAAACTTAACGGGTAACTCCTCTCAAATAAGAAGGCAGGATATTTAAGGTCTTTCTGTATTTTGATACTGTGCGCCTTGAGATATTGATACCCCTTTTCTGAATCTGGCCGGCAATCTCTCTATCGCTGAGGGGGGCTTTGTCGCTCTCTTTTCTTATTATCTTACCTATCTCCACTTCTATACTCTTATTGGATATTACTTTGTCATTTTTAGATTTAATCCCTCTTAAGAAGAAGAACTTTAGCGCAAAAACCCCATAAGGTGTCTGTATATATTTTCCGGATATTACCCTGCTCACCGTGGATTTGCTTCTTTCTATTCGGGAGGCTACATCCTTCAGGCTCATTGGCCTTAGATACCCTATCCCTTTATTCAAAAATTTCTTTTGCAACTTTACTATACATTCTACTACCTGATGCAGGGTCTCTTTCCTCTTCTGGATAGCCTGAATAAGATTTACTGCATCAAATAATTTGTCTTTCAGAAATCCTTTTACCTGTTGAGAGACCCCCTTGGCATGGAGGAGCCTTTTATAGGTGGA
>DAOWKF010000032.1 GCA_030640045.1 Candidatus Omnitrophota bacterium
AGTTAATAAAATGGAGGAGAATGGGATGATTGAAAGAGGTGAGTTTAAAGGCAATCCGGTGGTTATCTTAAAGCGAAATGAAGAAGAGAGGTATCCGTTTTCTTTTGGTCTGACCAAGGCCAGGCTTATAGTAGAGAACATAGAAGAAATAAAAAAGTTTGTAGAAGAGAATAGCAAGGGGGAGCAATCATGAGAGAGAAAGTCGAAGCTAATCCTTCATAATGTCCATGGCTTTTTTCTGCTTATATCGTTTGATGCGGTGACTTTTATTTAGAAATATCCAGACCCAGTGAAAGAAGACCCCCATGCCCCATCCTATCAGAGGGTAGATAAACCACCACTTGTCCCGCATAGTTATAAAGTTAATTACAAAAATAATAAGATTGAAAAATAGATATAGGAAAAGGTGGGTAAAAAAATATATTTTGGGGTTTTTTCTCGGCAGGTATTTTAAGAGGATAAGGTGTATGATAAGGCCAAGACCCCAGAAAAAGAACGGATATATACTCCATGGAACAGTTGTGGTTAATTTATTAACCACAAGCAGAAATACATTAATCCCGATATAGAGATGAAGGTGATAAAAGAAATTTATAAAACTTTTTTCCTGTCCCTTTTCCCGGAGATATTTCCTCCATCGCCGTTTATTTAATTGGTTAAAGATAAATGCCTCGATGAAGTGGAAATATAAAGCCAGGCCCCAGCTAATGAGAATCCATACCTGCCAGCTTGTGTCGGGGAGGATATGGCGGGTGAGGATAAGGATAAATATGATTAGATTGACAACTACATAGATAAAGGCGTGGTAAGCGAAATATATTTTTTCCTCTATAGTCTTTTTAATCTGGTTATAGATAGTTAGTTCATCTGCCATGACTGTTAATATTGTAACGGATAATAAACCTATTGACAATAGATTTATTTGTAGTATAATTTTGCCTTGTAATGAAGATACCTAAAAATAAGAAATCAGATGGCGGCCTTATAAAAGACAGGCGCCAGATTGCTCTGGAACGCGCAATGGAAATGGAGACCGGGATAGAAGAAGGCGTGAAGAAGGAGGAAAAGAAAGAACGGCCGGAAAGCTTAGACTTAGATAAATTAAAAGAAAAAGCAAATCTTTCTGATGATTATTATGACCAGCTGCTCCGTTTAAGGGCTGAATTTGATAATTACCGCAAACGCACAAACAAGGAGAGGGAGGAATACCAGCAAGTAGCTCGAGAAGAAGTGATATACGGGCTCCTGGGGATTATTGATAATTTTGAACGCGCTATGAAGGCGGCAGAAGAGACCAAAAGTCTCAAAGCGGTTTCTCAGGGAGTTAAACTGATTCATAAACAGTTAAACGATTTTTTAAGTAACTATGGTGTTAATGCGATTGAGGCTGAAGGTAAAAAGTTTGACCCTGAATATCACGAAGCCATAGGGCATGAAGAATCGGATAAGCACGGGGAAGATATTGTTGCCGAAGAGGTGTTGAAGGGGTATACCTTTAAGGATAAGGTGTTGAGGCCGTCGATGGTCAAGGTAGCGAAGAGAAAAAATAATCAAAAAGAGGGTGAGTAATTATGGGTAAAGTAATAGGGATTGATTTAGGGACAACTAATTCATGTGTATCGGTGATGGAAGGGGGGCAGCCGACTGTTATAGTGAATGCTGAAGGCAGCCGCACCACGCCGTCTGTAGTAGCATTTACTAAGGCCGGAGAAAGACTGGTCGGGCAGGTAGCGAAACGGCAGGCAATAACGAATTCCGAGAACACGGTTTTCTCTATCAAGCGATTGATGGGGCGTAAATTTAACAGCGAACAGGTGGAATCGGCAAAGAAGATAATACCTTATAAGATAGTGGGGGCATCTAACGGAGATGCGCATGTAGAAGTAGGGAAGAAAACATATTCACCACCTGAGATATCTGCTATGATTTTACAGAAGATGAGGCAGACAGCTGAGGACTATCTTGGCGAAAAGATAACGCAGGCGGTTGTAACCGTCCCTGCGTATTTTAATGATAGCCAGCGCCAGTCTACAAAGGATGCCGGCCGCATCGCAGGCCTGGAGGTGCTTCGCATCATCAACGAGCCTACTGCTGCATCGCTTGCATATGGTCTTGAAAAGAAAAAGGACGAAAAGATAGCTGTATTTGACTTAGGCGGCGGGACATTTGATGTATCGATTTTAGAGATAGGTGAAGGTGTATTCGAGGTAAAGAGCACTAACGGAGATACATATCTCGGAGGAGATGATTTTGACCAGGCAATTATAGACTGGTTAGTGGAAGAGTTTAAGAAGAGAGAGGGGATAGACATTAAAAAAGACCGCATGGCTTTACAGAGGCTTAAAGAGGCAGCTGAGAGGGCAAAGTGTGAATTGTCTATTTCTACGGAGACAGAAGTAAACCTGCCGTTTATTACAGCGGACCAGAGCGGACCCAAACATTTTAATATCTCTCTTACCCGGTCGAAATTGGAACAGCTAACTTCCCATATTTTAGAGCGGTGTATTGCTCCGTGCAAGCAGGCCGTCCAGGATGCCGGGCTTAAGGCGGAAGATATAAATGAGGTTGTTTTAGTCGGCGGCCAGACACGTTCGCCGGCAGTGCAGGAATTAGTTAAAAAACTTTTCAAAAAGGACCCGCATAAGGGCGTAAATCCGGATGAGGTGGTAGCGATAGGAGCGGCAATCCAGGCAGGTGTTTTAAAAGGAGATGTCAAGGATGTGTTACTCCTGGATGTAACCCCGCTTTCTTTAGGCATCGAGACATTGGGGGCAGTCTTCACCAAGCTTATAGAGAGAAATACCACTATTCCGACGAAGAAGAGTCAGATATTCTCAACAGCTGCTGACAGTCAGCCGGCAGTTAGTGTTAATGTCCTGCAGGGTGAAAGGGAGATGGCATCTGATAATAAAAGCCTGGGGAGATTTGACCTGGTAGGAATCCCGCCTGCGCCGAGGGGTGTCCCCCAGATTGAGGTTACCTTTGATATAGATGCCAATGGGATTGTGCATGTCTCAGCCAAGGATTTAGGCACAGGAAAGGAACAGAAGATAAGGATAGAGGCATCCAGCGGCTTGAGCGAGGAAGAAATAAAGAAGATGGTTAAAGATGCTGACGTGCACGCTACAGAAGACAAGAAAAAAAAGGAAGAGGCAGAACTGCGTAATCAGGCCGATACCCTTATCTACACCACAGAGAAGAGTTTGAAAGATTACGGAGATAAGATAGGTGAAAAAGAAAAAAAGGATATAAATGCGGCAGCAGATAAACTTAAAGATGTTCTTAAAAAAGGTAATAGTGATGAAATGAAAAAGGCAATGGAGGAATTGACCAGGGTATCGCATAAACTCGCTGAAGCGATGTATCAGCAGGCCTCCAAGGAGAATGTCCAGAAAAAAGGAGGTGACGAGGTAAAGAAGAAGAAGGATGCGGATGTAGTGGATGTCGAGGATTATAAAGTAGACGAAGAAAAAAAAGAAGATAAGAAAGATGATAAGAAAGAGGAGGAAACAAAGTGAGCGCAAAGATTAAACCGTTAGGAGATAGATTATTGGTTAAGCAGGTAGAGGCTGAGGAAAAAACCAGTGGAGGAATTATTATACCGGATACAGCCAAGGAAAAACCCAAAGAGGGTATAGTTAAAGCAGTAGGCCAGGGTAACTCTTTAGAAAATGGAAAGATACAGCCGATGAATGTAAAGGTCGGGGACCGTATTCTTTTTACTTCTTACGGAGGCACAGAGGTGAAGATCGGCGGTGAAGAATATTTGATTATGAAAGAAGACGACGTCATGGGAATTATTTCGTAAGACTTAAGAAAGGAAGGTAATCAAAAATGGCAAAGCAGATATGTTTTAACGAAGAGGCAAGGCGTAAGATCCTGAGCGGTGTTGACAGGCTCGCCGATGCAGTCAAGGTAACACTCGGGCCAAAGGGCAGAAATGTTGTCCTTGATAAAAAATTTGGCTCACCAACTATCACCAAGGACGGTGTTACCGTAGCCAAAGAGATAGAGTTAAAAGAACCCTATGA
>DAOWKF010000049.1 GCA_030640045.1 Candidatus Omnitrophota bacterium
GAAGGGATAGCCTATAATTCACGGAAGGTAAAAAAAAATTTTCTATTTGTCTGTCTTAAAGGACATCATTTTGACGGGCATAATTTTATAGATGACGCAAAGGCCCGCGGAGCTACAGCGCTGGTAGTTGAAAAGGAATGTGGTGCGGGGTTAACGGAAATAGTTGTCCCTGATACAAGGACTGCACTGGCGAGACTCGCAAACAGCTTTTATGACTTTCCGACCCGCTCTCTCAAGGTCATAGGTGTCACCGGCACAGACGGGAAGACCACTACCACCCGCTATATCAAATCAGTATTAGAGGAAGCGGGAATAAAAACCGGTCTCGTAGGAACTATAAACTATGAATTAGGTGAGAGGGTTATCCCGGCTGACCGCACCACTCCTGAATCTCTTGACCTGCAATTTCTTTTTAATCGCATGCTAAAAGGAGGTCTTAGCCATGCAGTTATAGAGGTCTCTTCTCATGGACTAAGTCAATCCAGGGTGGATGAGATAAATTTTAAGGTAGCTGTCTTTACTAATTTAAGCCATGAGCATCTTGATTTTCATAAAGAAATGAATGAATATTATTTTGCTAAACGGCGTCTTTTTGAAAAAGATATAGAAAAGGGCATTGTTAATATAGACGACGAATTCGGAAGGAAGCTGATGAATTTTTTGACTTTACGCTCAAATAAGGCATTAACTTTTGGCACATCAGTTGACGCGGACCTGATGGCTTTTGATGTCCATGCCGGCATGGACGGCACAAGATATAAGGTTAAAGGTCTCGGCATTGATATGGATATAAATCTTTCACTCATTGGCAGGCACAATGTGTATAATAGCCTTGGAGCTATAGGAGTCTGCCTGCACCTTGGTGTCTCTTCCACGGATATAAAGAGAGGACTTGAAAGGGTTACAGGTGTCCCAGGCCGTTTTGAACGCGTTCAATGCGGACAACCTTTTACTGTTATAGTTGATTATGCGCATACACCCAGGTCTCTGGAGAATGCCCTGACAGAAATCAGACATTTATGTCATTGCGAGCCAACGGCGAAGCAATCTCTCTCTCCGAGATTAATCCTGGTATTCGGCTGTGGCGGAGATAGAGATAGCGCTAAGAGAGCGGTTATGGGTGAGATAGCTATCAGATTAGCTGACCATATAATTGTGACGAGTGATAATCCGAGGAGTGAAGACCCCTTAAAAATTATTCAGGATATTACTTCAGGTATGGGCAAAGCCGGTAGCCGCAGGCTTCAGCCTGCGAAAGAAAAAAATTATTCCGTAGAGCCTGATCGGGAAAAGGCCATTTCCATGGCCATTGATATGGCGAAACCCGATGATTGTGTTCTTATAGCAGGGAAGGGACATGAGAAATATCAGATAAAAAACAACGTCTACCTTCCTTTTGATGATGTAGAGAAAGTTAAGTCGATTCTTCAAAAGTAATGTTGCAACTTACCTTAGAAGAAATCGCACGGGTGAGTTCGGGCAGGCTTTTTCATGGAAATCCTCAAAAAAAAATTAAAGGGGTTTCTATTGATTCGCGCACCATCAAACCTCAAGAATTATTTATCCCGCTAAAAGGCAGGCATACTGACGGCCACAAATTTTTAAGAGAAGTAAAAAAAAGAAACGCTGCTGCCTTAGTCAGAAAAAATTTTCCGCAATCTTATATCCCAGGAGGTCTGCCTTTTATAAAAGTCCGAAGTCCTTTGCATGCCCTGGGAGATATCGCTAACTACCATCGCCAAAAATTTCAACTACCTGTTATAGCTATAACAGGTAGTTGCGGCAAGACCACAGTTAAAGAGATGGTCGCGCGGATTCTTGCGCAAGCCCTGCACCCCACGCGGTGCAGGGTCCTTAAGGCAGAAGGAAATTTTAATAATGAGATAGGCCTCCCTTTAACACTTCTTCGCTTGAAAAAGGGAGATAAAACAGCAATTCTTGAAATGGGGATGAGCAGCCCCGGAGAGATTGCATACCTCACCCGCATAAGCCGGCCTTCTATAGGGGTTATTACTAATATAAATCCTGTCCACCTTGAAGCATGCGGTAATCTTGATGGTGTCTGTAAAGCAAAGGAAGAGCTTTTATTAAACCTCCCCGAGGGAGCTAAGGCTGTTCTTAACTATGATGATGTGCGTCTTCGGAAAATGGGAGAAAACTTTTCAGGGAAAGTCATAAGTTTTGGGGTTGAGAAAAAGGCAGCTTTCTACGCAGATAAAGTTATCTATAAAGAAGGGGCTGTATCTTTTCGGCTTAATAAAAAAGAGACATTTATTCTGTCTCTTTCAGGTAAAGCCAATCTCTATAATGCACTTGCTGCTATAGCAACTGCATCTCTTTTTAATGTCCCTTTTGCAAGGATGAGACATGCCTTAAAATCCATGAGTAGTCTTCCTCAGCGGCTGGCAATGTCAGAGATACATAATCTAAAGATTATTGATGATACATACAATGCCAATCCGGTTTCATATCGCGTGGCTATAGACGCCTTGAAATCCCTTGGAGGTAAAGGGAGGCATATAGTCGTAGCAGGTGATATGCTGGAATTGGGTGATGCGAGTTCCAGGGAGCATTTTAATCTGGGATATTACATTGCAAAAATGGGTGTAGATTTTCTCGTAACCATCGGGAAGTGGGGGGGGAAGGTAAGAGAAGGGGCAGGGAATGGCGGATTAAAAAAAGACCGCATTTTTTCGGTCAATTCTCCGGAAGAAGCTGCCGGAATAGTCTTGAATATAGCTAAGCCCTGTGATAAAATTTTATTTAAGGCGTCGCGAAAAATAGGGCTTGAAAGGGCACTAAATGTTTTATCATTTTCTTTATCCTCTCTCTAAGTTTTTTACTGCTTTCAATATCTTTCGTTATATTACATTCCGGGCAGCTATGGCGAGCCTGACTTCCTTACTGATTGGTCTTTTTATCGGCCCTTACATACTACGACTTTTAAAAAGGTTTAATGTCAGCGAAGATGTTGAGAAAAAAGATTCCATTGAACTAAAGAATCTCCACAAAGTAAAAAAAGGCACTCCCACCATGGGGGGAATAATAATAGTTGTCTCCACACTTATCCCGACAATTTTATGGGCGAGACTCGATAATCTCTATATACTATTTGGCATCGTAGTTGTATCATGGCTTGGGCTCCTCGGGTTTATTGATGATTTCCTGAAACTGCGTTATCCCGGGAGGCATGGCCTCAAGGCATCAACTAAATTAGGCGGACAAGTCCTTCTCGGGCTAATCCTTGCGCTCTTTTTTTATAACGTTTGTAATGTCCGCGGCTTAACTGTTCCCTTCTTTAAAGGCCTGATTGTCCCTTTATCATATGGATATATTTTTATCGTAATATTGGTTATAATTGCTTCTTCTAACGCAGTAAATATAACAGACGGCCTGGACGGGTTAGCTATCGGCTGTATTATCATGGCCGGCCTTGCATTCGGCGGGATAGCCTATGTTACGGGACATAGCCAGCTAAGTTCGTATCTAAAGATTTCTCATATAGCGGGAAGCGGTGAAATAACTATTTTTCTGGCGTCTCTTATCGGAGCGAGTCTTTCTTTCCTCTGGTTTAATACCTACCCGGCAGAGATCTTTATGGGGGATACCGGGGCATTGGCCCTGGGCGGATCAATTGGATATGTGGCCTGTGTCTTGAGGCAGGAACTGCTGCTCTTCCTTGTGGGAGGGGTTTTTGTGATAGAGGCATTTTCAGTTATTCTCCAGGTCCTGTCATTTAAATGTACCGGGAAACGCATTTTTTTAATTGCGCCGCTTCATCACCATTTCGAACTAAAGGGGATGGCAGAACCGAAGATTGTGGTGCGTTTCTGGATCCTCGCTGCACTTTTCGCACTCTTGAGCCTCAGTACCCTGAAAATACGATAATTTTTTTCGTTAATAAACACTTGACACGCTAGTGGTATTGTGGTAAAATTAGAATGTAAGAAAGTTAGAATATAGGAGGGTTAAAATTATGAGTTTAGTTAAAATCAAAGACAAGTATCAGGTTACTATTCCGGAGGATGTAAGGGAAAAAATACACTGCGAAGTAGGAGAATTGTTGAGTATAACCTTGCATGGGGATGAGATAGTGCTAAAACCTATGGTAGTTGAGGAGAAATATTCGGAGGAAGAAATTGATACACTTGAGAAGATTTTTAAAAGTCCCCACAATCGTGGCAGAATAATGAGTGCTGATGAATTTAAGAAACACCAGGAGAAACTGTAATTGAGATTTGAGCCTCTTCCTTCATATAAGCGTAGTCTTAAAAAGTTGGATTCTGAGATAAAGAATAGAGTAAAGGAAGCAGTTAATAAATATGTAGATTTTTTCGAAGGAGGGCATAGGCCGAAGGGGTTAGGGCTAAGAAGGCTCTCAAAGTATATTTGGGAGATACGAGTTGATTTGAAGATGAGAGTTATCTTTCGCCTTGAAGGAGAGTTGGTTCAATGGGGTCTTGTTGGAAATCATGACGATATTAAAAGGTTTTTAAAGCATTTCAGAGCGTGAATATAGCTGACTTAACTAATGCCAGGGTCTCTGTCATTGGCCTTGGGAAAAGCGGTCTGGCTAGCTGTTGTCTTCTCAAAAATAAAGGCGCTAAGGTTTTTGCCAGTGACAATAGAGAGATAGATAAAAAAATCCTGAAGCAGCTCAATGACCTTGATATTGATTTTGAAACAGCTAAGCATACTGAGAA
The DNA here is from genome assembly GCA_030640045.1 of Candidatus Omnitrophota bacterium. Classification (GTDB taxonomy): domain Bacteria; phylum NPL-UPA2; class BS750m-G34; order BS750m-G34; family BS750m-G34; genus BS750m-G34. Next base: position 4,704 of record DAOWKF010000049.1, read on the forward strand.
ATGCTTCAAGGGCAAAGACTTTATAATTACAAGCCCCGGTGTCCTTCTAAATTGTTTCCCTTTAAATGAAGCCCGGAAAAGAAATATACCTATTTATAGCGAGATAGAGTTAGGCTCCTGGTTTATCCGGACACCTATTGTAGCCATTACCGGGACAAATGGAAAGACTACTACCGTAACCCTGCTTGGAGAGATGTTTAAGGCAATAGGCAAGAAAGTTACCCTCTGCGGAAACATCGGACTACCTCTTTGCAGGGTAGCCCTTGACGATAAAGAAGGTGATATAATCGTCATGGAGGTGAGCAGCTCACAACTCGAGACTATTAAAGATTTTCAACCAAGGGTTGGTGTGCTTCTCAATATTACCCCTAACCACCTTGACAGATACTCCGGCAATATCTCCGTGTATACTCAGGCAAAAGCCAATCTATTTAAGAATCAGGGAGAAGGAGATTTCGCAATACTAAATGGCGATGATGACAGGGTCCGAAAAGTTTCTATTCCCCGGCATGTCAAAAAAATTTATTTTTCTAATTTAACCCAACCCCTTAAATTACCGGGCAGGCACAATCTTTCTAATGCATCAGCTGCCTGTAGTGTCCTTTCTTGCCTTTTTCCGGAAGAGAGGGGCTGGCTTAATGCCCTGACACACTTTAGAGGGCTCCCCCACCGTCTTGAAAGAATCAGAAAAATCAAAGATGTAATTTTCATAAATGACTCAAAGGCTACAAGTGTGGATGCCTGCTTAAAAGCTATAGAGAGTATCTCTGCGCCTATTATCCTCATTGCAGGAGGCAGGGATAAGGATAGCCCGTTTGAGCTGCTCAGAAGACCGATAAGCGATAAGGTCAAGAGATTAATACTCATTGGAGAATCAAAAAACAAGATTGCCCGAATACTTTGCAATAGCACACAGATACGCATGGCAGCTACCTTGAAAGAGGCAGTCTTGTCTGCTTTTAGCGAAGCTGTTCCCGGAGATTATGTTTTGCTTTCCCCTGCCTGCGCCAGCTTTGATATGTTTAAGAATTTTGAAGAAAGGGGAGAAAAATTTAGAGAGATAGTATGGAAACAACTAACCGTAACATCACCGTCATTGTAGCAGCCCTTATCGGGGTTGGACTTTTGATGGTATATTCGTCCAGCGGTGTATCCTGTGCAGAGCGGATGGGAGACGAGTTTTTTTTCTTCCGGCGTCAAATAGCCTGGCTGGGTATAGGGTTAGTTATGCTGTATATAGGCAGGTTTTTAAAATACCGGAGTCTGCCCGGGATTTCAAGACCATTTTTGTTGTTTTCCATAATATCTCTTTTCCTTGTTTTTATACCACAGCTCGGCCACCAGGTCGGAGGTCAATATCGCTGGGTAAAGCTTGGTAGATTTAGTTTTCAGCCGTCTGAAATCGCTAAGTTTGCTCTTATTTTTTACGCGGCTGATTTTATTTCACGAAAGAAATGTCTCTATCTTAAAAATTTTTTTCCTTTAATTTTGATTATAATTTTCATAGTCGGGATGATTGTCCTCCAACCGGATTTTGGCACAGCTATTATTATTGCAGCACTCGGGATGTTCATTCTTTTTATAGCAGGTCTAAAATTGCAGTACCTGCTGATGCTCTTGTTTATGGCTGTCCCCGGCCTTATATACCTCATCATGAAGACTCCGTACCGGCTTAATCGTATCCTTGTATTCCTTCATCCGGAATATGATCCCTCAGGCGCGGGATATCAGGTGTCACAGGCATTCATCGCTCTTGGTTCAGGAGGATTCCTCGGACGCGGTTTAGGTGCCAGCAGGCAAAAACTCATGTATCTTCCGGCAGCTCATACTGATTTTATCTTTGCAATTATTGGCGAGGAGCTGGGGTTTCTCGGGACAATAACCGTAGTGATACTTTTTATCTCCCTCCTCTGGCATGGGATAAAGGTAGCGAGGTTTGCCGGAGATTCTTTTGGTTACTATCTGGCAATGGGCATTACCTTCCTTATAAGTGTTCAGGCCATGCTCAATATGGGTGTGGTGTCAGGTCTTTTCCCCAATAAAGGCACACCCCTTCCTTTCATCAGTTTTGGCGGCAGTTCACTTATAGTGAATCTTTTTAGTATAGGTATCCTTTTAAATATATCTAAACATGGCAAAACACATTAAAATTGCCTTAATTGCCGGCGGGACAGGCGGACATATCTTCCCTGCCATGGCGCTGCAGGATGAACTCAAAAAAAATAGCGCGATAAAAAAAGCAGAGCTAATCTCTATCCATTCGCATGGATTTGTTGGAAAGAGGTTTTGTAAAAAAGTCCTTGCGCTAATTTTTGCTATAGGAGGACTATTGAGATCCATTATGCTGCTAAAAAAAGAAAGACCGGATCTATCGTGCGGGTTTGGCGGTTATGCCTCCTTTGCGTATCTGCTCGCGTGTTACATGCGTGGCGTCCCCTTTATCCTCCACGAACAAAATCTCATCCCAGGCAGGGTCACACGTTTCTTGTCCCGGTTTTCCAAAGAGGTTCTGATAAGTTTCCCTGACTCTAAAGATCTATTACCGTCCGGAAAGACAGTTTTTACCGGCAATCTCTGCCGGGAAGATTTTGTCAATTACCATCGCTCCCTGGATACTTCCGGTTGCGAACCCGAAAATAAAAAAATTATTCTTGTTGTCGGAGGAAGCCAGGGCTCTCATTTTTTAAATCAAAATGTGCCGGGGCCGCTTTTAAAGATTCTAAGTGATTTCCTGGAGCTTTCCATTGTACACATCTCCGGAAAGAAAGAAAGAGAATCACTTGAAAAAATATATGGGTCGAAGAACTCACGTGTAAAGGTTATAGATTTTTTTCC
>DAOWKF010000014.1 GCA_030640045.1 Candidatus Omnitrophota bacterium
ATTTGGCTTGACAGAAGTTATAAATATATGCTATTCTCAAAATCTATACTACTGACTAAAAAATGGAGGTAAAATGGGAAAGAAGATAATTTTATTGTGTATATCTTTAGTGGTTTTTATTGGATGCGCTGAAATGACACCGCCCGATCCTATAGATATCCTCACACACCCACTGGGTAAGGGGTTCCTTAAGGCAGGGATGGACAAGAAAGAAATCCTGAACAAGTGGGGCGAGCCAGATGAAGTAATAAAAGGTGAAACAGACATATTTGGGATGTCAAAAGAGGCATGGGTATATCGAGCAAGGATTAAAGATATCCCTATTGGCGTGGGCTATCTCACCAAGAGCCATTATCTTTATTTTGAGGGAGATCACTTAATCAGATTCAAAGAAGAGAAGTGAGTCCCTTTAGGCCTACTCAGGCAAGGGTTAGAAAATCTCTTTTTGATGTTTTATATGGGCAAGTTACTGACAAATTAGTGATAGACATCTTTGCAGGGGTCGGCTCTATCGGCATAGAGGCATTAAGGAGAGGCGCCAAAAAGGTTTTTTTTATAGAGAAGGATAAGAAATTGGCTTCTATTATTAAAAATATTTTAAAAACCTGCGCAGCTGAAGAACACGGAGATGTTTGGGCTATGGATGCGTTTAGAGTTTTGCCAATTTTAAAAAAGAAAAGATTTTTATTTGATATTTTTTTTGCAGACCCGCCATACGACTATAAACATACAGGCAGATTTTTAGATTGTTTTTTCGCCTCCGGGATATTGGCTAAAGAGGCAAAAGGAGTAATAGAGCACAGCCGGCACCTTTCGCTGCCGGATATTTACCCTTCTTTTAAAAAATGGAAGGAGAAGAGGTTCGGGGAGACTGTCTTGACATTTTATAAAGGGGATCAAAATTGAAAAAGACTGCTATCTATGCAGGGACATTTGACCCTGTAACCTACGGGCACATAGACCTGATTGAACGGGCATTGAGAATCTTTGACGAGGTTATCGTGGCTGTAGCCAATAATCCGGCCAAGTGTCCCCTTTTTACTATAGAAGAAAGATTGAAATTGCTCCAGAGCAGTGTCGGAAGGAAAAAAGGAATTTATATTGATTCTTTCGAAGGGCTTCTGGTGGATTATGCGAGCGCCAAAAATGTTAAAGTTATTATACGCGGTATAAGGGCGCTTTCTGATTTTGAGTTTGAATTCCAGATGGCCTTGAGCAATCGTAAATTAAATTCAAAGATTGAGACTATTTTTCTTATGCCGCATGAGTCCTATGTATATTTGAGTTCCCGTCTCATTAAAGAAGTAGTATCCCTGGGAGGGGATGTGCGCTCTTTTGTCCCTCCCTGTGTAGTTAAAACCTTGAAAGAAAAATTGGGATAATAATTGAAATGCAGAAGATAGTTCTGGCCGACATCCCTTCTGAGGGATTAGAATTAAAAGAGGAGGAAAAACTTTGTTCTTTCGGTCTTGAGGATGATAAATTTGTCTCGTATGACGGCCCGATGCGTCTCTCGCTCATGATAGAAAAGATAGGAAACTCAGTTAAGGTTAATGGCGGGATTAGCTTTGAGGTCAAACTTATCTGTGTGCGGTGCCTTGAGCCTTTTTCTCAAAAAATTAGCCCTGCAATAGATATTATCTATGAGCCGGAGCCGTCAGGGGCAATGAATAAAGAGGCAGCATTGACTGGGAAAGAGTCGGATACTTCCTATTATAGGAAAAACGGGGTTATAGAATTAGAAGATGCCATAAGGGAGTTTGTTTTATTGTCCCTGCCAATAAAACCGGTATGCGTGCCGGACTGTTCAGGTTTATGCCCTTCGTGCGGGAAGAATTTGAATCAGGGTTCCTGCTCATGCAGGAGGCATAAAATAGATCCCCGGTTTAGTAAATTAAAGGATTTTAAAGAAAGGAAAAAATAAATGGCTGTTCCAAAAAGAAAACAATCTAAATCACGAAAAAATAAAAGGCGAAACGCTCATCCCCTTACTCCGCCACAGATGGTTAAATGTTCACACTGCGGAAGCCTGAAGCTCCCTCATCATCTTTGTCCCCAGTGTGGTTATTACGCAAATCGCCAGATTGTTGAAGTAAAAAAATAATTAATTTTTTATATGCGTATTGCTCTTGATGCTATGGGCGGGGATAACGCCCCGCAAATCAATGTTGCCGGCGCAATAGAGGCTGCCAGGGATTATGGCGTAGAGATAATCCTGGTCGGGGACAGTTTCTCTTTAAGGCGGGAGCTTTTGCGTCATCACGCGTCTAATCTTAAGATAACCATAGAACCGGCGTCTCAGATAATTTCTATGGATGACTCCCCTATAATAGCCCTCAGGCAAAAAAAAGATTCCTCTATTACCCGCGCGATTTATCTCGTAAAAGAAGGTAAGGCAGATGCGATTATCAGCGCCGGTAATACCGGCGCGATGATGGCTGCATCCAAAGTAATCCTGGG
>DAOWKF010000093.1 GCA_030640045.1 Candidatus Omnitrophota bacterium
AGATTGCGCAGACAGCGTCTGCGCAATTCGAACTGTTCTATCCTGATACACAAGATAAAACTTACGAATATATTCCAAATTTCGCTTTGAAAAACCGTTACCAAATTCCTTTGTCAATTTGTTCGACAATGATTTAATTAAAATTTCTCCATATTCTGCTCGTTGTTTACCTTTTTGTTCATACTCAACAATACGCCTTCCAATTTCAAAATTTGTAATAACCTGCAAAGCATCTACAGTCTGGACAACTGCTTTTCTCGCGGATAAAATTAAATCCCGCACTTCTATAAATAATTTGGTCATTTCGATTTTTGTATTTTGTTTTTTAATCTTTTTCTCCATATATAAAACTCCCTTATCGATACTCTTTATTCTTTGCCATTGTTTTTCACTTTCAATTATGCTTGCTAATTAGGCGCGTTACTGCGTTTATCCCGCCAATATAGTATAAATAAAAAACTCCTTATTCCCCTGCGGACCTTCTAAAGAAGATTTTACCACGCCCTTAACTTTAAATCCACTTTCTTCCGCATTCCGGGAAATTTCATCTATGACCCTCTGGTGGAGAAATGAATCCCTTACAACGCCTTTCGGTCCTACTTCATCTCTCTTTACCTCAAACTGCGGCTTGATAAGGCAAAGCGCCTCTCCATCTTCCTTTAATATATTCGGCAATACCGGTATTATCTTTTTTAGAGATATAAATGCGAGGTCAGCAGTCACAAGATCCACTCTCTCTCCAATGTCCTCTAATTTTAAATATCTGGCGTTTTTTCTTTCCATTACCACAACGCGCTTATCTTTCCTCAATTTCCACGCAAGAATTCCGTATCCGACATCAACAGCATAAACTTTAGCCGCTCCATTTTTTAAAAGACAGTCTGTAAATCCGCCTGTAGAGCACCCAAGGTCTGCCGCAATCTTGTCTTTAACATTAATCCCAAAATCCTTTATTGCCCCTTCCATCTTATACCCGCCACGACTCGCATACTTTATTTCACCCGGCATACCATCGCCTTATTTATCGCCTTCAATACCTCCCCTCTCTCTCTCAGAGGTTTAAGAAAGCTTTCAGCTTTTAGGGTTAATTCCTTAATTTTAGCCATAGTCTTTTTTGTGTCATCTTTTTCCTCATCAAGGACATCATCAACTATCTGAAAACATACCCCCATGGCCATGCCAAAATTAGTAAGTGCGCTAAGGTCTCGTTTAGGCACCTGCCCGATTATTCCTCCAATACGCAGTGCGCCGGTAATCAAGGCTGCGGTCTTTTTCTCATGGATATATTTCAGTTCCCTTACACCGATCTTTTTTTTCTGGCTCTCCAGATCAACTACCTGTCCGCCAATCATCCCTCTTGTGCCTATAGCACCAGCCATCTCTTTTATCAAAATTCCCGGCTCTAAAAACTTCCTCCCCATCCTCTCGCTTTCTCCCAACAATCCAAACCCGAGGACAAGCAGCGCATCTCCGGCAAGTATTGCTATATCCTCGCCAAACGCGCGATGACAGCTGGGTTTTCCTCTCCGAAAATCATCGTCGTCCAGAGAAGGCAAATCATCGTGCATAAGAGAAAATGTATGGATAAGTTCAACAGCGCACGCAGCCGGCAGGAGCGCCGGTCTCTTCCAATTTCCAATCGCTGCCGCAGCAATAGTCAGAATGGGTCTTAACCTTTTTCCGTTGCTAAACAGACTATACCGCATGGCCTTGTGAATAGATTGAGGATAGGCTGAAGCACCGGGCACGTATCTATCAAGACTACGGTCAACAAGTCTCTTTTTTTCTTTTAGATATCTATTTATCTTCTTCGAAGAGAAACCCCTCGTCATCAGCTTTCTTTTTCTTTTTTCTTAATTTTCTACTCTTCGCAGCAGGCCCTTGGGACATCCTGTGGGCAGGCTCGTCTTTCTCCTCGTAAGGGGTTTTTTCAAATTCCCCCTTTTCATTTTTAGTGAGCAGCTCTACCTTTCTTTCAGTCTCCTCTAACTTCTTCGTGCAGAAACGCGATAATTTTATCCCCTCTTCGTATCTCTTAAGGCTCTCATCAAGGGACAGGTCACCTTTCTCAAGTTCTTCCACAATCTCTTCTAATCTCTTTAAAGCCTGTTCGAATTTTAAACCAGCCATATCTTATTCCCTCACTTCTCTAATTCCAGCACCTTAGAAACTACTTTTCCATCCGCAAGCCTTGTCTCAATCTTATCGCCGGGAGATACATCGCGGAAGGTTTTAACCACCGCTCTCTCAGGGAGACTGAATGTAATACTATATCCCCTCTGGAGAATCCCTAAAGGGCTCAAGGCCTCTAAGTGCCTCAAAAGCCCTGCTACTTTTTCTTTTACAAAACTAACCTGATTGGTCAGGCGTGACTCAATACGATACGTAAGTTCATCAACCCTCTGTTCATATTGTCTCAAAAGCTCCGTTGGATGTCTGAAACCATAGCTCGCCATAAGGTTCTCTAAAACGAGCCGCCTCTTTTCTATCATCCCTGTCATCGACGAACTTACGCGGGCACAGAGTCCGTCTATCTTTTGCAAAAATTCCTCTTTCTTGCCTATGACCATCTCTGCTGCGGCTGAAGGTGTAGGTGCGCGCACATCAGCAACAAAATCCGCTATAGTCCAGTCAATTTCATGCCCGACTGCCGATATCACAGGTGTCTCGCATGCATAAATAGCCCTGGCTACCACTTCCTCATTAAATGCCCAGAGGTCTTCGAGACTTCCGCCGCCCCTGCCCGTGATAATTACATCTACCTCTTTAAGCTCATCGAGTTCGGAAATTGCGCGAGCTATCTTTCCCCCGGCTCCTTCACCCTGCACCGGCGCCGGATTTAAAACTACCTCTATGTTGGAAAACCGTCTCCTCACAACATTAAGTATATCCTGAAAGGCCGCACCTGTAGCTGAAGTAACCACGCCAATACGCTGCGGCAAAAGAGGAATAGGGACCTTGTGTTGCTCGTCAAAAAGCCCTTCCGTTTGAAGTTTTTTCTTCAACTGTTCAAAGGCCATCTGGAGGCTGCCTATTCCCTTAGGCTCTACCTCATCTACTATTATCTGATATTGCCCTTGCGTCCCATACACACCGAGCTTTCCATAAGCCATAACTTTAAGCCCATCATCCAGCTTAAACTTAAGCCCCCCTCTCCGAAAACGAAACATCACAGCCCGAAGTTGAGACTTTTCGTCTTTGAGGGTAAAATAGATATGCCCGGAACTTGGCTGCCTTAAATTAGAAACCTCACCTTCCACCCAGAGAGGCGGGAAAGTACCTTCGATAAGCTCCTTGAGCTGGGCGGTAATCTCACTAACAGTAAAAATTTTACGACGATTCATCCGGTTTTATCTCTATCCTTTTTATAGACACAGCCTTAGCAGTATCTTCATCTATTTCTACTAAAACTGCATGCAGCGCTACATTTTCTTTTGCTACATCCAGATGGACCGGCAGCTGCGTCAAAAAACGTTCCAGGATTATATCCTTCTTTACACCGATAACCGAATCCAAACTCCCTACCATCCCGACATCAGTAATATAGGCAGTGCCCTCCGGGAGTATCCTCTCGTCAGCGGTCTGGACATGGGTATGTGTGCCGATAACCGCGCTCACCTTACCGTCGAGATACCAGCCCATGGCTATCTTTTCAGAAGTAGCTTCGGCATGCATGTCCACCACCACGACCTCCACCCTCTCCTTTAAACCCTCTATCTCGCCTAAAGCCGTCCTAAAAGGACAATCCAGCTCCCTCATAAATACGCGGCCGGAGAGATTAATGACACCGAGTTTTTTACCCTGTGTGGAAATTACAGTAGAACCAAATCCGATTACACCCGGAGGATAATTAGCAGGTCTAAGTATCCGGTTATCTTTAGCCAGTGTCTCGACGATGTCTTTTTTGTCCCAGATATGATTGCCGGAGGTAAGTCCGTCTATCCCACAGGAAAAAAGCTGCTCTGCTACTTTAGGAGTTAACCCAAACCCGCCGGCAGCATTTTCCCCATTAGCCACGACAAAATCAATTTTCTCTTTCTTTTTTAATCCGGGTAAATGGAGAGATACAGCGCTCCGGCCGGGACTGCCGATAATATCTCCGATAAAGAGTATCCTCACTTGGCGTAATCCACTACCCTTGTCTCCCTGATAAGGGTAACCTTTATAGTCCCGGGATACTCTAATTCTTTTTCAATGCGCTTGGAGATCTCTCTGGCCAGTTGCGTAGCCTCAGCATCTCCTATCTTATCAGGTTTGACCATCACCCTTACCTCCCGGCCGGCCTGTATAGCGTATGTCTTTTCTACACCGGGATAGGAATCACAAATTGCTTCTAATTTTTCAAGTTTCTTGACATATGACTCCATAGTCTCCCGTCTTACGCCCGGCCGCGAAGCTGAAATGGCGTCAGCTGCATCAACAAGAGTAGAAAGGAGAGACCTGGATTGGGACGAAGAATGATGATTTAAAATGGCCTCAACAATCGCTGCACTTTCATTATAGCGCTTGGCTATATCAGCTCCGAGTTGAGGATGTGTTCCCTCAACTTCATGGTCTACAGACTTGCCGATGTCATGGAGAAATCCTGCCCTTTTAGCCAGCTGTATATCCATACCAATCTGCGAAGCTATTAGACCCGCAAGCGTAGCGACCTCTATAGAATGCTGCAGCACATTCTGTCCGTAACTGGTCCTGTACTTGAGTTTTCCGAGAAGCTTTACCTCCTCCGGATGCAGGCCATGGACACCCACACTCAGTACTGCTTCCTGGCCGGCTTCACGTATCTTGACATCCATTTCGCGGCGCACTCTTGCAACCGTCTCTTCAATCCTGCCGGGATGTATTCTGCCGTCACTGATAAGCCGCTCAAGGGTGATCCTGGCGACCTCTCGTCTTATGGTATCAAAGCTCGAAAGAGTAACAGCTTCGGGGGTATCGTCAATAATCAAATTTACTCCTGTGGCCTGCTCTAATGCCTTGATATTGCGGCCTTCCCTGCCGATAATACGGCCTTTTAACTCATCACTCGGTAAAGGGACAACAGATGTAGTTACCTCTGCTACCTGCTCAGCAGCATAGCGCTGAATAGCCAGCGTGATAATTTCCCTGGCTTTTTTATCTGCCTCTTGCTTTGCCTCATCTTCTATCTGTTTGATCTTTACTGCTGTCTCATGCCGCATCTCTTTTTCCAGCCCCTCCAGAAGCAGCTTGCGCGCATCCTCAACAGATAACCCTGACATGCGCTGTAATTTCTGTTTTTCATCTTCGAGAAGGGCCTGATATTGCTGCTTCTTCTCCTCTACTTCGTTAATGCGCTGCGCAGCATTCTTTTCCCTCGTCAGAAGTTCTCTCTCTTTTTTATCAATTAAATCCCCTTTTCGGACAAAGGTCTCTTCCCTCTGGGATAATCTTTTTTCTATGGAGATGAATTCCCTGCGCCGCTCTTTTGTCTCTTCTTCGAACTTATGGCGGCTGCTGTATAACTCGTCCTTTGCTTCTAGGAGAGATTCGCGCTTCTTTGACTCAGCCTCTTTTTTGGCATCATCAAGGAGCTTTTTGGCAAGGTCCTCTGCTGAATGGACCTTTCTTTCTGCAATGCGCTTTCGAGAAAAATATCCAACGAAGAAAAAGATAGCCAGGCTCACAAAATAGCCTAGAATTATTGCTATCTTCATAAATAACTACCTCCTTTATCTTCATACTTTTCATAATATATTCGATTATATTATATCTTTCAATCTTACCTCTGTCAAGAAAATCATTAATACTTATCAATCAATATTTAGTAATGAATCAATATACTCCTCCGGATCAAAATCTACCAAATCTTCTATTCCTTCTCCCACGCCAACGAGCTTAACAGGCACGCCTAATTCACTCTCAAGGCTCAATATTGCCCCACCTTTTG